>CAXTUM010000331.1:0-4141 GCA_964247205.1 uncultured Beijerinckiaceae bacterium | reverse complement strand
GTCGCGCCGCGCGCGAGCCCGCGTCAGTCGGACGTGATGATCGTCGCCGGCACGCTGTGCAACAAGATGGCCCCCGCACTGCGCCGCGTCTACGATCAGATGTCGGAGCCGAAATACGTCATCTCGATGGGCAGCTGCGCCAATGGCGGCGGCTATTACCACTATAGCTACAGCGTCGTGCGCGGCTGCGACCGGATCGTGCCGGTGGACATCTACGTGCCGGGCTGCCCGCCGACAGCAGAGGCGCTGCTGTATGGCGTGCTGCTGCTGCAGAAGAAGATCCGCCGGACGGGGACGATCGAGCGGTGAATCAGCAAAGGACCCGTTCAACGATCCGGCGCTTGGACGTAGCTACGCTTCTATTGTTAGCTGGTACCCTGATCTTGCCACAAATCGTTGCCCCAGCCTCGGCGCGTTCGGATGAGGATGACGTAAATAAGATAAATAGACACCTGAGGGAGGGGAAGTGTCACGATATTTGGAAAATGTTTTGGTTCAGACAAGGCAATGAAGCCAGCCAATCAATGGCAGATTTGTTTGCCTTGTCAATATTTATTCTTAATCCTCCCGGTCTTAATCAAGTAGGCACTGAGATACAATCACAGAAAGATTTTATTTATTACCACAATAGATATCTATTTGTGTACGGCATTGTCGGAGATTCGCGCATAAGATTTCCCACTCGATCTTTTCATAAATTGGCAGTCGAAAATCTGCAGCAATACTTAGGTCTGGATGATGTAAAGTTAGTAGAAAAGATGCAAATTTGCTATGCTGACAGCAAATTACGTGACAGATGCGTTCGCCTTGCGCGTCAAGTGGGCCTTGTTAGTGAATTGAAAGCTTACAGGGACACAGTTATGAGGTCGATGGCTGCAGGTGACATAGCGACTTGTAAACGAATAGAGGGGATGTGAGCGATGACATCGAGAGCGCTAAGCAGCGGCGAGATCGCCTTAGTCAAATCAGTTTTTGGAAATGCAATCGACGTTTCAAAAATAAAATTGGAATATTCACCTTTAATGCTGACAGGATCTGGCATAGTTGTAAGAGGCTCAGACAAGGAAGCTACCATTTACACATGGTTGGATCCGACAAAGGGTGATTTTTCTAGTGCAGATACAGACCGCTCGTTAAAAGGATTTTTTATCCATGAAATGACGCACGTGTGGCAGATTCAGTATGATAAAATGAGCTATATAGATGGAGCGTTAATTCAGACTTTTCGACCAAATACAGGATATGTATATACAAAAGCCGATCTTGACAGAGGATTTGACCAATTGAATATTGAACAACAGGCACAGTTATTAAAGCATTACTATTATCAAAAGATTGGCATGAGTGCAGCTGAAATTGTCACATTAGAAAGAGCCAATGGAAGATTCTATAATGCTTCCGATATTCCTAACTTGTCGAGCCTTGGTGGATACGTACCTTTTATTCCCGGACCACCACTCGTAATTGCCCCTCCGCAAAAATGCTTCGTTGGCGGCACCATGATCAGCATGGCCGACGGCACCAAGAAACCTATTGAGGACATCGTTCCAGGCGATATGGTCCTTTCCTTCGACAGCAAGAAGAAGAAGGGGCGTGGCAAGCTGAAGGCGGCGCGGGTCACCAAGACCTTCCAGAACGTCGCGCCGCTCATCATCGACCTGCACGGCTTGAAATGCACGCCCGGCCACTTGTTTCTGAACGGCGAGGGCGAATTCGAGAAGATTGCGACAATCCTCAAGAAGGACGGCGCCATAGTCGACAAGGACGGCGCGCTGATCCGCGCCCGCACAGGCTTCAAGGTCGGCAGCATCGAGGACGAGCCGATCAACGTGGCCTTTGACGATCCTGATCGGCCGGGCCAACTGATCGCCTGCGTTGTCCGCGCAGGCATCCCATGCATGCGCCGCGCCAGCGACCGCGAGTGGGTGCCGTTCTATCACTTCCTTAGGGACACAGGTCTCAAGATCAGTGGCTACTACCTGGTTTCGGCAGACGGCGAGAAGACCGTGCCGGACTGGCCAAGGGGCAAATCGCCCTTCGATACGGAGTTGCAGCGCAACTTCATCATCCGCGACATCTTCGGGCAGCCGTACAAGCCACTATGGATAGAGACGTTGCCGGAAGCGGAAGAGCCGGTCGGCGAGGTTCGCAGACATATGGCGCTTGTGTGAATGTCCTCGCCATTCTACGGGGGAGCAAATGAGTGACAACAATGATCGCCAGAGCTTGCCATCACCTGACGTGTCGGGTGATGGAGAGAGTGAGTGGGCGGACGTTGTCGAGTTCATCACGTTGATGCGCGACGAGATGCGGGTCGGCCATGCAACTGTCATGGCTCAGCTTGATCGAGTCGAAGGCCAATTGGACCGCATCATTCAACGCTACGAAGATACGATGGCGCGCGCATGACCGATCAGCTCTCCACCCTCGGCGAACATCTCGCCGCCAGCATCCCCGGCGTGACCGGCTTTGCCGTCACCTTTGGCGAACTGACGCTGCATGCCGAAGCGGCTACAATCGTCGAGACAATCACTGCCCTGCGCGATGACCCGAAAGGCCGCTTCATCAATTTCATCGACCTTGCCGGAGCAGATTATCCTGCGCGCGAGAAGCGTTTTGATGTGATTTACCACATGCTCAGCCCGCATCTGAACCAGCGCATACGCGTCAAGGTACATGCGGACGAGCAGACGCTCGTGCCCTCCATCACCACGCCTTTCCCTGGCGCAGTGTGGTTCGAGCGGGAAGCCTACGACATGTACGGCATCCTGTTCTCGGGGCATCCGGATTTGCGGCGCATCCTGACGGATTATGGCTTTGATGGGTATCCGTTGCGGAAAGACTTCCCGCTGACGGGATTTGTCGAGGTGAGATACGATGACGAGGAGAAGCGGGTGGTTTATGAGCCCGTGAAGCTCAACCAGGAGTTCCGGAATTTTGACTTCCTGAGCCCGTGGGAAGGTACGGAGTACGTGCTGCCCGGCGATGAAAAGGCGAAGGCATGATAGCCGCAAGAATCAGGTTTGCTGTCTTTGCCGTCTTGGCGCCAATGCTTCTGGCTGGCTGTCAGACAGCGACCCGATCATTTAATCCGGAACCAGCCTCAGCGGCGCTCGCCACACAGATGCATCCGGTGATCCGTGCCGAGTTCGACAAGGACTATATCAGGCTTATCGTCAAAGGGACGTCGGCAGAGGCAATGGCGCGGGCTTGCAGGGACCTGGTGCGCGTGAGTCCAGATTACCTCCACTCACTCCGGCTGGTGCTTCGGACCAATGACATCAAATTCGGAGCAGGATCTTCGAACAGGGAAATTGCCAAAAAGATAGTCGAACACCGCAATGAGCGGGATTGTGAAGCTCTTACGGCAAGACTCAATGTCGGCGGATACAGCAATATCTTCCTTGAGAAGACACGGTAGACACAATGACCGAACAACCCAACCAGCGCTCGTTCCAGATCAACTTCGGGCCGCAACACCCGGCGGCGCACGGCGTCCTACGCCTTGTGCTCGAACTCGACGGCGAAATCGTTGACCGCGTTGATCCCCATATCGGGCTGCTGCACCGTGGCACAGAGAAACTGATCGAGGCCAAGACTTTCAATCAGGCTTTGCCCTATTTCGACCGGCTGGATTATGTAGCGCCGATGAATCAGGAGCATGCCTATTGCCTGGCCATCGAGAAACTGCTCGGTATTTCCGTGCCTTACCGCGGTCAGCTCATCCGGGTTCTATATTCCGAGATCGGCCGTATTCTCTCGCACCTGCTCAACGTCACGACGCAGGCCATGGATGTCGGCGCGCTCACGCCGCCGCTCTGGGGCTTCGAGGAGCGCGAGAAACTGATGATTTTCTACGAGCGCGCCTCCGGCTCGCGCATGCATGCGGCGTATTTCAGGCCCGGCGGCGTGCATCAGGATTTGCCGGTGAAACTGGTGGAGGATATCGCGGCGTGGTGCGATCCCTTCCTGCTCGTGGTGGATGATCTCGACAATCTCCTCACACCCAACCGCATCTTCAAGCAGCGCAACGTCGATATCGCGCCTGTGACCCTGGACGACGCCTGGAAATGGGGCATGTCCGGCGTGATTGTGCGCGGTTCGGGTGCGCCCTGGGATTTGCGGAGGTCGCTGCCCTATG
>CAXTUM010000330.1:0-4155 GCA_964247205.1 uncultured Beijerinckiaceae bacterium | reverse complement strand
TCCGAGAGATCGATGTTGATATCCAGACCACGCCGTTCTCGGTCGCGGGCGTGGGTGACATGTCGGGCGATGTCTTTGGCAATGGCATGTTGCTCTCCCAACAGATCAGGCTGGTCGCCGCTTTCGATCACCGCGATATCTTCATCGATCCGCAGCCCGAGACCGCGAAAAGTTTTGCAGAGCGCGCCCGCATGTTCGCCCTGCCACGGTCGAGTTGGCAGGATTACGACAAGGGTTTGATTTCGAAAGGCGGCGGCATCTTCCCGAGGAATGCAAAGGAAATCCCGCTCTCTCCCGAAATGCAGATGCTGCTGGAGCTTTCGGGAGCCTCTGCTACGCCGCAGGAAATCATGAACGCCATCCTGAAGATGCGTGTCGATCTGATGTGGTTCGGCGGCATCGGCACTTATATCCGTGCAACGAGCGAGACCGATGCGGATGCTGGCGACCGCGCCAATGATCCTATCCGCGTCACGGGCAGCGAGTTGCGCTGCAAGGTGATCGGCGAGGGAGCCAATCTCGGCACGACGCAGCGCGGCCGCATCGAGGCTGCGCGGGCGGGCGTGCGGCTCAACACCGATGCCATCGACAATTCGGCAGGCGTCAATTCTTCCGACGTCGAGGTCAACATCAAGATTGCGCTGGCGACCCCGATGTCTGATGGCAGGCTGACGCTGGAGACGCGCAATCCGCTGCTGGCCTCCATGACGGATGATGTGGCGAAGCTGGTGCTGCGCAACAACTATCTCCAGTCTCTCGCGGTCTCGCTCACAGAGAGCAAGGGCGTGGCCGATGTCGCGGATGAGAAGCGGCTGATGCATGCGCTGGAGGCTGCCGGGCGACTTGACCGCAAGGTGGAGTTCCTGCCTGAGGACATGGCGCTGGACGGGCTGGAGCGTGAGGGCAGGGGACTGACCCGGCCTGAACTTTCGGTACTGCTGGCGTATGCCAAGCTGGCCTTCCACGATGACGTGCTGGCCAGCGATGTGCCGGATGATCCGTATTTCGCGGTGGAACTGAGGCGTTATTTCCCGGACGGTGTGCGCGTGGGATATCCTGATGCAGTGGACAGCCACCGCCTGCGCCGCGAGATCATTGCGACGGGGCTTGCCAATGCCGTGATCAATCGAACGGGCCCAAGTGTAGCGGTGCGGATGGCGGAGGATACAGGCAGGCCAGTGGCGGATGTAGCCCGCGCCTATGCCCTGACGCGCGACGCTTTTGGTGTGCTCGATGTGAACATGGCGATCGATGCGCTGGATGCGAAGATCAGCGGTAAATTGCAGATGGAGCTCTACGGTGCTGTCCAGCAGTTCACCATAGATCGCATGATGTGGTTCATGCGTCATGTGGATTTCGCGCCAGGGCTTGCGGCGCTGGTGGAGCGGTTCAAGGCTGGTGCGGGGATGCCGTCGCCGGAGGGTGAGAACCCGTGGATCGCCAGAGGCGTGCCCGCGGGACTGGCGGGCCAGATGCAGCGTCTTGCTGCGGCCATTGCCGTGCCAGATGCGACGCTTGTGGCGGAGCGCGCCAGATCAAGCGCTGCCGATGCCATGCAGACGCTGGCGGCTATGGCGAATACGCTGGATGTGCCGCGCCTGCGCCACGCGGCAGGAATGGTGGTCACGACGGACAGCTATGAGCGGCAGGCGATCACCCGCGCCATGGACGGGGTCGATTCTGCGTTGCGCAGTCTGGCCGTGGAGGCCCTGCGGGACGGTGGCGCCGGTGATGTCGGCGTCGCAATCTGGGCAAAGAAACGCGAGGGCGATCTCTCACGCGCCCTGCGCACGACGCGCGAGATGCTGGCTGGTCCGCCGTCACTCGCCAAGGTGAGCGTGGCAGCGGGTGCACTGCGGGATCTCGACCGGGCATGACAGAGCCTGCCTATCCGCCGCGGCGAGCGGTTGCGGCGTGGGTGATGTTCGACTGGGCGGCGCAGCCGTTTTTCACGCTAGTGACGACCTTCATCTTCGCACCGTTCTTTGCCGCAGGGATTGCATCCTCGCCAGAGCAGGGGCAGGCGTTGTGGGGCTATGCAACGGGGTTTGCCGGGCTTTGCATCGCGCTGCTGTCGCCAGTGCTGGGAGCGATTGCCGATCAGGCCGGTGGCCGCAAGCCGTGGATTGCGATCTTCGGGTCGATGCTGGTGCTGGGCTGCACCATCCTGTGGTTTGCGGTTCCAGGATCGCAGAATGCTGTCTTCATCGCGCTGTTTGGCTATGCCATCGCGCTGATCGGGGCAGAGTTCGCGACTGTGTTCAACAACGCCATGATGCCGACACTCGTTCCGCCCGAGAAAATCGGGCGGCTGTCGGGCACGGGATGGGCCATGGGCTACCTCGGCGGATTGCTGAGCCTGGCGCTCACATTGGCGTTTCTGGCGTCGAATCCTTCCAGCGGCAAGACCCTGCTGGGCATGTCACCCCTGTTCGGCCTTGATGGTCTGGCGCGGGACGGCGACCGGTTCACCGGGCCGCTCTCGGCGGCGTGGTTCATGGTCTTTGTGCTGCCGATGTTCCTGCTGGTGCCGGATCGCCCGAAGCGCATGGCTTTGGGGGACGCCGTCAGTTCCGGATTGTCGCGCTTGAAACAGACAATCCTGTCGCTGCGGGATAAGCGCGGGCTGGCGCGGTTTCTGCTCGCCAACATGATCTATGCCGATGCGCTGGTGGCGCTGTTTGCCTTCGGCGGGATCTATGCGGCGGGTGCCTTTGGCTGGGGCAGCATCGAGATCGGTGTTTTCGGCATCTTGCTTACGGTCACGGGCACGCTGGGTGCGTGGCTGGGCGGCAAGCTGGATGACCGGCTCGGATCAAGGGCTGTGATAGCAGGCAGCCTGATCATCCTGATGCTGACCTGCCTGGGTATCATGGGGACGACTAAGGAGAGCATCTTCTTCGTATTTCCGACAGCAGGGCCGTTGGCCGGGCAGGGGCTTTACGCATCCACGCCGGAAAGGGTGTACGTCCTGCTCGGCCTGCTGATCGGACTGGTGGCGGGCCCGGTGCAGGCAGCGTCGCGCTCTCTCCTGATCAAGCTCGCGCCAAAAGATGATATCGGCCAGTATTTCGGGCTGTTCGCGCTATCAGGCAAGGTCACGAGCTTTGTCGGACCTATACTCGTCGCGGTCGTGACGCAGATCAGCGGCTCGCAGCGCACGGGGCTGGTGGTGCTGCTCGTGATGTTTGCGGCGGGGTTTGTGCTGCTGCGCAGGAGTGAATAAACAGTCTCATGCTTACGCCCGTTACATGCCCGCAACTGTCCGCCATTCCTTCGATACGCCACGCATGGTTCACGCGCGAGGGTGGTGTTTCGACCGGACCGCTCTATGGCTCGCTGAACGGCGGTCTGGGATCGCAGGACGAGCGGGCGCATGTGATCGAGAACCGTGCCCGCATGGCTGCGCATCTGGGCGTTCCGCCGGAGCGCTTTCTCAGTGTCTGGCAGGTGCACTCGCCGGATGTGATCGCGGTCAATGGTCCATGGCAGGGCGAGCGCCCCAAGGCGGATGCGCTGCTGACGGCGACGCCGGGTCTGGCGATCAGCGTGGCGACTGCCGATTGCGGACCTGTGCTGTTCGCCGATGCGAAAGCAGGAGTTGTCGGTGCAGCGCATGCGGGATGGCAGGGTGCCTTCAAGGGCGTGCTGGAAGCCACCATCAACGCCATGGAAAAACTAGGGGCGAACCGGGCTGATATCACGGCCACAATTGGCCCGATGCTGAGCCAGAAGAATTACGAGGTCGGCCCAGAATTCATTCGGCGATTCCATGCGCAAAAAGTGTCGAACGCGCGGTTTTTCCTGCCATCGCGGAAGCCCGGCCATGCGATGTTTGACCTGCCGGCCTACAATGCGATGCGGCTGGAAAAGGCCGGTATCGGTATCGTGAATGATCTGGCGCTGTGCACTTACAATGATGAGAAGCGCTTCTACAGCTACCGCCGCACGACGCACAGGCAGGAAGCGGATTACGGACGGCTTATTTCCGCGATCGTGATTTCGGCTTGACCGGCGGCAGGCCTTCGTAAACCTCGCTGAGAGGCAAGGCGATATCGATCTCGGGCAGGGGGATGATACCGTCCAGCCCCTGAATCTCTTCTTCAATCCACCCTTCACCTGTTTTGCGGTAAACAAGCGACCTCGGCTCATCCT
>CAXTUM010000329.1:0-4155 GCA_964247205.1 uncultured Beijerinckiaceae bacterium | reverse complement strand
CTCACATCCGCGAAATTCGAATGGATTCCCGTGCCGCCGGAGATGATGTTTTTCAGCCGCTTGTCCTGAATCGTCGGGAAGGTCAGCTCCATCAGCCAGATCTGCGGCATGTCCTCGACCAGCAGCTTCTGCACCTCTGAGAAGGCCGCCTTGCGCGCATCCGAATTCTGGTTTTCGCGCGCGGTCTTGAACAGTTCATCCACCTTCGGGTTGGCATATCCACCGGTATTGGTGAAAGCCACCTTCTGGATATTGGTCGAGACATAGGTGCGCTCGACGCCGAGTGTCGGATCACCCCACTGATAGACGAAGTTGATGGTGATATCGTATTCCCACTGGCCCAGCTTGCGCGCCCACGTGGCCGCATCCACAGCTTCGGCCACGAGCTTGACGCCCACCTTGGCATACTGCTGGCGGATGTATTCGCCCAGCCGGCTCCAGATTTCACCGTAGGGCAGCGGCATGAACTTGAGCTCGAAGCGTGTGCCGTCTGCACCTGCCTTCAAACCAGCTTCATCAAGCAGTGCTGCCGCAGCCTTTTCATCAAAGGCAGGCAACTTCACCGACGGATCGTGGAAACGCGTGGCCGAACTGATCGGGCTCGTCGCCGCCTTGCCGACGCCAAACCACAGGCGGCTCACGATGAAATTGCGATCGATCAGCATCGACAGCGCGCGGCGCACCTTGGGATTGTCCAGCGGCTTCACCCGGTGGTTCAACTCGATCCATGAGAGCGGACCGTAGTATTCCCAGCCATTCATATGGACCTGAAGGTTCGGTTCCGCCTGCATGCGCGGCACATCGAATGCCTCGATATCGTTGGGTCCGGTGAGTTGCACCTGCCCCGTTTGCAGAGCCACGCTGCGCAGGTTCGAATCCGGGATCACACGGTAAATCACCTCGTCCAGCAGCGGCTTGCCCGCCTGCCAGTATTTGTCATGCTTCACCAGCTTGATGAAATTGCCGCGCTGCCATTCCCCGAACTTGAACGGGCCCGTGCCGACCGGCGTCTGGTTCGCGGGCGCATTGCGCATCCCTGCCGCATCCATGCCATCATAGACATGCTTCGGCATGATGGCGCAGGTCGTGACATCGAACATGAGCATGAACGGCTCGAACGGCCCCTTCAGCTTAATCTCGACCGTATTGGCATCCTTCGCGATGCAGGTATCGATGCGCTGGAAGATGCCGCGCGAGCGCGGCGAAAGCTCCATATGGAACTTCATGATGGAGAAAACCACATCCTCCGCCGAGAACGGCTTGCCATCATGCCAGGTCACGCCGGATTGCAGGATGAACGTGTAGGTCACACCATCCGTGCCGACCGTCCAGCTCTTGGCGAGGCCGGGCATTGGCTCCAGCTTGGGCGAATAGGTCAGCAGGCCCTCGAATATCTTGGAGCCGACCACCAGCGTCGGCCCCTGATTGTTGACGCCCAGAACCAGCAAGGGCGGTTCCGGTGTGATCAATGTGGTCAGCACTCCGGTGCGGCGCGCCTGCGCCCAAGCACCCTTGCTCATCATGCCGAATGGTGTCGCGATCATAGCCGCAGCCAGACCCTTGGTCACGGAGCGGCGGCTCGTGGAAATGGATTGCGTCATGGAACTCCCCTTGAAACGTCAGGCTCTCAATAGATCGGCACTTTGCTCCTGACGCAAGCGCTGCAATTGTGAGGCCATGTCGATTCCCGAAAAACCATTTGATGTGATCATTGTCGGCGGCGGCTCAGCCGGTTGCGTGCTGGCGGCGCGCCTGTCCGAGGATTCGAAGCGCGAAGTGCTGCTGATCGAGGCAGGGCGTGATATTTCGGAAGGTAATGTTCCGCGCCAGGTGCTGTCGCCCTACGCCGGTCTCGCCTATTTTGATCCGTCCCTGACCTACACCGACCTGAAGGTGCAATTCGCGAGCAGCCACGGCAACCAGCCATCCACGCGCCCTCTCGCGCCCTATAGCCAAGGCCGGGCGCTCGGCGGAGGCTCGGCCGTCAATGGCATCGGGGCCAACCGCGGCTCACCCGCCGATTACGATGAATGGCACGCCAAGGGCGCAGAAGGCTGGACGTGGGAGAACGTCCTTCCCTTCTTCCGCAAACTGGAGCGCGATCTCGAAATCACGGATGAACTGCACGGGCAGGATGGGCCATTGCCTATCCGCCGTGCCCCGACTGAATGGCGCTCGGGCTTCGTGAATGCCACGGTTGATGCTCTGGCCAGACGCGGCATTGCGGAATACCCCGATCAGAATGGTGCTTGGAAGGACGGTGTCTTCGCCCAGAAGGTCAATCTGGACGAGAATCTGCATCGCGTTCCCACATCGCTGGGATGGCTGACACCTGAGGTGCGGCGGAGACCCAATCTGACCATCATCACAGGCGTTTCGGTCTCGCGTATCACGAGTGACGGACAGCAGGTGACTGGCGTGACGCTGGATTTCGGGCTGCAGCTCATGCCGGTGAAAGCCCGCGAGGTCATTGTCTCGGCGGGTGCATTGCACACGCCTGCCCTGCTGATGCGCAGCGGTTTTGGCCCAGCGCCGCATCTGAAAGACAGAGGCATCACGCCCGTGGTTCATCTCGCAGGCGTTGGCCGCAACCTGATGGAGCACCCTTACGCGGGCATCGCGTTCTATCTGCCTCGCAATTCGCGGATGAGCGGTGATGACCAGCACCACATTCCTGCGGTCTGGCGCTTTTCATCCGGCCTCGAAGGCTGCCCGTCCGGCGACATGCATCTCGGCATGATGGGCCGCAGCGCCTGGCATGGCATCGGCCGACGCATGGGTGCGCTCGCATTCTGGGTGAACAAGAGCTATAGTCTGGGCTTCGTGGAACTCGACCGCGATGTCGATGCACCGCCGGTGATCGACATGCGGTTGCTCTCGGATGAGCGAGACCGGGCAAGGCTGAAATCCGCGTTCCATCTCGCAGCCGGTCTGGCGCATGAGATCACGGCGACAGGTGCCGCAGGTCCGCCGCAACCAGCGCGAATGTCGGACCGTGGCCGGAAATACGGCGCACGCACGATGAAAAACCGCCTGCTGACAGGCCTTGCGTGCGCCGCCATCGATCTGAGTGGTCCCTTTGCATCTCGCCTGATGAACAGGCTGACGGCGGAAGGGCCGACCATCGCCGAACTGCTGGCAGATGATGCGGTGCTCGATCAATACTTGGATGAATCCGTCATCGGGGTCTGGCACGCTTCAGGCACTTGCCGCATGGGCTCTGCCAGCGATCCCATGGCTGTCACAGACCATCAGGGCCAGGTGCGCGGCGTGACGGGCCTGCGCATCTGCGATGCCTCGATCTTTCCGACCATTCCCTGCGCCAACCTCAATGTGCCCGTGATCATGACGGCGGAGCGGATTGCCTCTATGATGCGCGATATGCCTGGTTGATATCGATTAAGGTAAAGGTGTGTTATAGCGTGCCCCGGTCCATAAAAGCGGGCAGTATGTGCTGATAGCAAGTGACGCATTTCAAAGCGTATTGACCTACGGGTTGGGGATCCACAGTGCAGCGACATGCGACAAGTCATCTGCTGGGCGACGATATCACCATGGCGCAGGCCGGGAGCGCACCCGGCATGCTGCTTGAGCGTGATCTGATCCTCTCTGACATGAAACTGGAGCTTCTGGCGCTGATCCTGCGGCAGTCACCGCTGGCTGCCTTGTCATGGATGCTCGGTCGGACATCCGACACGACACCCATGCCGTTCAAGCCGGAAGCCCTGCGCTACAACGAGGCGCTGGCGGCATCGCTGCGCCAGCGCATAATGACCGGCCAGACCGTTGAAATCACCAGCGAACTGCCCGCACTGTGGAAAACTGCCATCCTCGATCATCTCGGCCTCACGGCTGAAACGATTCATACAGCCGATGACAGGACTGTCACCGCGCAGCCAGCCAAAGCAGCCGGTTTTCTGACATACTGCAAGCAGCTGCGCCTGCATCAATGGTCGAAGAACGTCCTCGTCTTCATTCCCGTGCTCATGTCGCACCAGTTCCTTGACCCGCAGGCTATGCTGAACGCGCTGCTTGCATTCGTCTGTTTTGGCCTGGTGGCCTCCTCGATCTATCTCATGAATCACATCATGGACCTTCACCAGGATCGGCGGCACCCCACCAAATTCCGTCGTCCTTTTGCCAGCGGTGCGATCC
>CAXTUM010000328.1:0-4161 GCA_964247205.1 uncultured Beijerinckiaceae bacterium | reverse complement strand
CGCGGCTGGGGACACAGGAACCCATGTAGGCTCCCTTGACTGTTCGCTCCTCGGCGACAAGCTGCACGGCGGGGAAGGCGAATTGAGTCGTGCCTGGCGGCAGGCCAGCGGTAGCTGTGATGCCGCCGCGACGGGTGATTGCATAGGCAAGCTCGAAGGCCTTGCCGACGCCGGCCATCTCGACAGCATGGTCAACACCGCCATTCGTGGCCTCGCGCACAAGGCGGACCACGTCGGGATCGTTGGCAAGGAACGTATCGGTCGCGCCCAGGTCACGGGCGGTTTCCAGTTTTGCAGCGTTCAGATCGATCGCGACAATGCGGCTTGCGCCGGCGGCCACTGCGCCGAGCAGTGCCGCAAGTCCTACCCCGCCAAGTCCTATGACGGCGACCGATTGCCCGGGTCTGACCGCGCAGGTGTTCAGCACCGTGCCGACGCCGGTCATCACCGCGCAGCCGAAGAGCGCTGCCTCAATAAGCGGGATATCGTCGCGGATCTTCACGATGGAGCGGCGGGAGATGACGGAATACTCCGAGAAGGCGCAAACGCCGCAATGGTGATTGATGATGCTTCCGTCGTCACAGGTGAAGCGCCGCGCGCCTGACAGAAGTGTTCCTGCGCCATTGGCCGCAGCTCCCCGCTCGCAGAGCGCCGGCCGGCCTTCCGCGCAGAAGGCGCAGACACCGCAGACCGGCGAGAACGACATGACGACATGATCACCCCGTTTGAGATCATCCACGCCGGGACCAAGTTCCTCGACGACGCCGGAGGCCTCATGGCCGAGCGCGATCGGCAGCGGGCGCGGGCGGTCACCGTTGATGCCGGACAGATCGGAATGGCAGACGCCAGCCGCCGCGATCCTGACCAGCACCTCGCCAGGCCCGGGAGGTGCGAGATCGACCATTTCAATCGATAAGGGGCGCGATGTCGCATAAGGCCTTGGCAAGCCCATCTGGCGCAGGATGGTGGAGCGAACCTTCATCGGGCGATATCTTTCAGGTTAGGTGTGGCGGTGTATCGTGCTGGCCTGGCATTTGGCCAGTCACGACCTGGCGTGAGGCTCGCGCCTCGACGTTTCGGATAGCTCGCCGCGCTCGATGGTAAGCGCGAAATCCGCAAAGGATTGCAGCAGTTTCGGGTTTGACTCCGTGATCAGCAGTGAAATCTCCTTGTCCTCGGCGCGCAGGCGCTGCAGCGCCTCCGCATAGCGTTGTGCAAGAACAGGCGCGAGGCCCTGGAACGGCTCGTCGAGGATAACGAGGCGCGTTCCCAGCATCAGGGCGCGCCCGAGCGCCACCATCTTGCCCTGTCCGCCCGAAACCGAACCCGCAGGACGTGCCGCCAGTTCACTGAGCTCCGGCATCACCCAGTAAGCGCGCTCCAGCCGCCGCTTCGTTTCAACTGGCGAGAGCTTTGCCACCCGGGCGGGCAGCAACACGTTCTCCTCCACCGTGAAGGCGGAAAAAAGACGGCGGTCCTCCGGTGCATAGCCGATCCCGAGGCCCGGGCGCAGATGCGCTGCGACCCTGGCCAAATCCGTGCCTGCAAGTTTAATCGATCCCGTGGCCGTGGTGAAGCCCATGATCGTTCGCACTGTGGTGGTCTTGCCCGCGCCGTTGTGGCCGATCAGCGCGCAGGTCGCGCCGGGCGGCAGACGGAAAGAGACCTTGCGCAGGACATGCACACCGGCGATCGAAACATCGACATTGTCAAAGCTCAGCATGGCTCAGATCCCGATCACTTGCGCGCGGACATCTGCGTCGTTGAGAACATCGGCCGGTGTTCCCACCATCTGGATCTTTCCGGAAGACCAGACCGCAACGCGGCTGGCGTAGCGCTCGACCATGTCCATGTCATGCTCGACAAAGACGGAACTGACCTTCTGTTTCCTCAGAGCGGCCGTCAGAATATCCATGACAGCCAGCTTTTCGGAAGAGGCCACGCCGGACGTAGGCTCATCCATGAGCAGCACCCTTGGTTTCAGCGCGAGCGCCAGCGCGATATCGACCAGCTTTCGCTGGCCTTCCGGCAACGCGAAGGCTGTCCGCCCGGCGAAGGCGCGCACGCCGACCAGATCGAGCAGATCCTCCATTTCCGCGCGCTGCGGCAGATCAAGAAGAGACTTCCAGCCAGAGAGCTGCCCCGTCTGGGCGGCGGTAGCGAGCATGATGTTTTCGATCACTGTCCGGTCGAGGAAGAGCTGCGGGATCTGGAAGGCGCGCGCGATGCCGAGCTTCGTTATCACCCGCGGCTGAAGGGCCGTAATGTCCTGCCCGAGAAAACTCACCGTTCCCGCCTGCGGTCGCAGATAGCCGGTCGCCATGTTGAGGAAGGTAGTCTTGCCCGCGCCGTTCGGTCCGATGATGGCAAGGTTTTCACCTTCCAGCACATCAAGATCGATCCCGTCTGCAGCGATGACGCCGCCAAAGCGGATTTTGAGGCCCCTGGCCGAGATCAGGACGCGGCTCATGGCCTCGCTCCCTGAGCAGTCTTGCGTTTGAGCAGGCCGATCAGACCGCCGGGCGCATACATGATGATGACGATCAGCACGATCCCGAGGATGAGCTGCCAGGCATTGGCGAGCTTGGCGGCAGCAAAGAAGCGCACGAATTCGAATACTGCTGCGCCGGCGAAGGCGCCGAACGCACTCGTGGTGCCGCCAAGGATGGCGATGAAGACAAACTCACCCGACTTGGTCCAGTAGGCGAATTCCGGCGTGGCGATCTGCTGGGTCACGGCCACCAGAACGCCGCCAAGGCCGCCCAGGAAAGCAGAGATCACATAGCCGATCAGCAGGACCCGGCGCGCCGAGACACCCAGATATTCGAGCCGCGTCTCGTTCGATTTGATGGCGCGCAGCATGTGGCCGAGAGGGCTGTCGAGATAGCGCTGCACGCCGTAGCTCGTGACCAGCACCAGCACGAGAGTCAGGTAGACCATCACGTACTGGAAAGTCTCGGGCGTGAAGGCGATGCCCGCGAATGTCGGCCGCGGAACCCGGATGCCGTCCGCGCCGTTGGTATAGTGGAACATCTTCTCGAGCAGCGACCATAGCACCATGGAGAAGGCGAGGTTGAGCATTCCGAAGAAGATTTCGCGGTAGCGCACCATGAACAGGCCGATCGCCAGACCGAAGAGCGTGGCCAGAGCCGGCCCGATCACGAGAAAAAGCAGGAGATCGCCGCTGCCGACATACTTGCCCCAGAAAGCGACAGCATAGGCTCCGATGCCGAAGAACATGGCATGGCCAAACGAGACCTGGCCCGCCTGCAGCAGGATGATGATGCCCAGCACCACGATGCCCTTGGCGAGGATCAGGGTGATCAGTGTCGACCAGCTCGGCATGAGCACAGGCATGATCAGGGCAAGGAGCACGGCAAGCCCGATGACGGCGCGGGACAAGGACAGTTGCGTGATCATCAGATCTTTCTCACGTGGCTCACGCCAAACAGCCCCATGGGCCGCACGAGCAGGACGATGACCATAATGAGGTACGGCACCAGCACCTCGAACTCGGGCTGGATGTAGATGGCGAAGGCCCGTGCGAGGCCGATCAGCAATGCGGTTACCGCCGCGCCTTCGATCTGCCCAAGACCGGCTGTCGCTGCCACGGCGAATGACAGGACGATCATGTCCGTACCCATGCCCGGCACCAGCGACGTGGTGGGAGATGCGAGCGCCCCGCCGAGCGCCGCCAGCGATGCGCCGATCATGAAGGTGACGAGGAAGACCCTGCGCGCGTCGATGCCGATGGCGGTGGCGGCCTCGCGGTCCTCCGTCACGGCAAGGATGACCGCGCCCGACAAGGTGCGGCGCAGGAAATAGCGCAGCGCAACCAGCGTAATTGCAGCCAGCAGCGGCAGCAGCAGCACCTGATAGGAGGTGTAGGTCACGCCCAGTACGGAGATGTTCGGGAGGAGCCGCAGCGGCTCAGCCGCGAAAATGGGCTGCACGCCCCAGATGAGACGCTGCATGTTGTCCATGATCATGAACACCGCAAAAGTGATGAGCAGTTGCAGAACCTCATCGCGTCCATACACGGGTCTCAGCAGAAAGCGCTCCATCAGGCCGCCGATCACCACGCCGACGAGGACGGAGGCAATCAGCAGCGCCGGAAATGTCAGCCATGGCGAGATCGGCGCGACCATCAGGCCGAGCGTG
>CAXTUM010000327.1:0-4166 GCA_964247205.1 uncultured Beijerinckiaceae bacterium | reverse complement strand
CGAAACACCGGATGAAGAACGGATTGCCATTGCTTCCCCCTTGGTCAGCCGCTCTTTTCATGCAGCCGTTCGAGGAAGGATGACACAGAGCAGGCATAGCCGCAAATGAATAGAATTCTGTTTGCCATAGCCAATTGGCATATCAATTCCGCAGGTCTTGCGAGCACAATCGCACAAGCTCATCCATCACAGCGCGCATGCCAGGTGATACCCAGCCGTCGCGCCGCACCAGGATTCCCGCTTCACGGTTCGAGACAAGCGCCGGCACATCCAGCCACGCGAGTCCGCCGCCATCGGCAGCGTCAAGCGTGGTCCGGACTGTAAAGGTCAGGAAATCACCGCACCGCAAGGCTTGCAGCAGAAAGGCCATGGAGGCTGTCTCGATGCGGACCTCCGGAGCCGGAAGATTGGCGGCAACGAAAAGGGCGTCGAGACGTCTGCGGGCGCGCGTGCTGACCGGCGGCATGACCCATGGGAACTCCAGCAAATCTTCCAGGCCGCAGGGCTTGCCCGCCAAAGGATGCCCTGCACGGGCAGCAATGCCCAGATCATCATGGACCAGTCTGCTCAGTGACAGATCGGTTGCGGATTTGGCTTCCGGAAGTTCGGCAACGACGAAGTCCAGAACACCGGAGCGCAAATCCTTCAGCAGGCTGTCATCGAACCCGCCGACAATATGAACATTCAGTCCGGGATGACGCTGGACAGCCAGGCATACCGCTTCAGGAAGGATCCGCCTCAGCCAGGCAGGTCCCGCACCGATCGTGACCGCCCCGGCAGGATCTGAATCGAGACTGCCGATGGCTTTCACGGCATCGCGCAGCTGCAGTTCGGCGCGCCGTCCATGCTCCGCCAGCCGCTGACCGGCCTCCGTTGGTTCAATTCCGCGCGGCAGGCGCCGGAGAAGCTCGACGCCCAGCTGCCGCTCCAGCGAGCGCATGCTCTTAGTCAATGTCGGTTGCGCTATGCCAAGGCGGAGGGATGCCGCAGTGAACGAGCCGAGTTCAACGATCTTGAGGAAATACTGGAGCTGACGGATATCCAAGGCGGGGTCACTCTCAATGGCCATGGCGCAGCATGATTGGCCAGCGTGCCATGTTCATACCGCCCCGGCAAGGCAGATTGAGACGGGTCATCCGGATGGCGGAACAGGAGCGCCATTCGCTGAAGCAGTCACACCAAAGGCGGTCAAAGCCCATATATGGCAAATAAGCGCCGTCGCTGCCTTCTTTCATTCATATCCAATAAGTTTGCCTTATCGGGGGTTTTGGGATAATTTCATTGAATGATGATCTCCATGCCTGAGCCGCCTGAAAATCCATCCTCTGGCAGTCCGGAGGACCGCCGAAGCCTGACTGCGGCCGCTGGCTCAACAGGAAAGGTGTCGGAATCCGGGGGGCAGAACGCTCCCCTCTCCTCCCCTGCCCTCGAACGCCTCGCGGAAACCGCACGCAACTACGCTGCGGCGCGGTCCAGCACCAACACGCAGAAAGCCTATGCATCGGACTGGAGCGGTTTCGCGCGCTGGTGCCGCCGCAAGGGATTCGATGCCGCCCTGCCCGATCCGCAGGTGGTCGGGCTTTATCTCGCAGCATCCGCTTCCGGCGACGGTGTGGCCAAAGCCGCCGCATCCAGCATCGAACGCCGCCTTGCCGCCATCACCACGACCTACCGCACGGCAGGCACTCCCCTTCCCCGCCAGGACCGGCATATCATCGATGTCATGGCCGGCATCCGCCGTCAGCATGCGCGGCCGCCGAAGCAGAAGGAAGCGCTGTTCGCCGAGGATATTCTGGCGATGTGCGCCACGCTGCCGAACAACCTGCGAGGCTATCGCGACCGCGCCATGCTGCTCTTTGGGTTTGCGGGCGGACTGCGCCGCTCCGAGATCACAGGGCTTGATTGCGGGCCTGAACAGACACCCGAAACCCGCGGCTGGATCGAGATTCTGGAGGATGGCGCGCTGCTCACCATCCGCGGAAAAACCGGCTGGCGGCAGGTCGAGATCGGTCGCGGCTCGTCCGAGCGCTCCTGCCCGGTTGCCGCCCTGGAGCTCTGGCTCAAGCTTGCCCGCATCTCGCACGGTCCGGTCTTCCGCCGCGTGCGCGAAAAAAACACCGGCGTGGGCTCAGAGCGCCTAGACGGCAAACACGTGGCGCTGCTCGTGCAGACCACCGCGCTGAAAGCCGGTGTGCGCAGTGATCTGCCCGAGGCCGAACGCAAGGCCCTGTTCGGCGGTCACTCGCTCCGCGCCGGTCTTGCCTCCTCCGCCGACATCAGCGAAGCCGATGCCCAGCGCCAGCTTGGCCATGCTTCGGTCGAGATGACCCGGCAATATCAACGGCGGAGAGAGCGCTTCCGGATGAACTTGACGAAGGCGGCAGGACTGTAGAACAGCCATGGCCGACATCCGTTTCTCGCCAGCAACGCCTTGTCAGAACAGACACCCTTGAGCATCCGATGCCAGTTTTTATCGCCATAATCCTTTCCCTTCTCACCGTCGCCCTCCCCGCCCAGCCGCAAGCGCAGCAGCGCAACTGGAGCAAGGAAAAATGCGTCCGTTACCAGAAAGCCTGGATCGAACTTCTCAGGCGGTCGGGCAAGGAAGGCCTGGGCACGGAATTCATGGACCGGCACAATGCCTTTATCGACAGCGGTTGTGCGACGGAAGCCGATGTGTGTCCACGATCACCACGCGAACTGGACGCAGCCAATGTGCTGACAATTCAGGCCATGAACGCCGGGATGGCTAGTACATTTCTGCCATTCGCCTGCCGACGATAGCACGGTGAAAACAGAAAGTTGACAGCTGTCAACTTTTTAGCCTCCAGCCCCTGCCCGCTTCGCCTTCAGCCTTTGCCCGATCAAAGCCATCAGCACAGGCCCGGCGGAAAAATCTCCCGTCACCGCCTTTTCCGTCAGCGCACGGAGATACCCGCCGGGCGAGCCAATGGCGGGTGAAAAGTTGACAGCTGTCAACTTTTTCCCGTCAGGCCCTGTCGTCAGCACTGCCTCCGACGAATATTCCGAACGCTGCAGGATCACGGCGACAGAAATCGCCGCACCTGTCTCGCCCATGGTGTCCACTGCCGCTTTCCACGCATCAGGACTGATCCCGAGCATCGGCCGAATCGTGCGAGCGGCGTCTATAAACTGCCGCCAGCTCTTCACAGTGCCTCCAACCCCATATTCACGGACATCAGGGCAGGCCTCCAGCACCATGCCGAGCGGACAAGGCTCAGTGCTCCCGGAATTCGACGCCTTCTGTTCTGGCGCCTCTCCAGTAACACCCGCTACGAGCCTCCCTTCTTCTTGAGAAGCAGGTTCAAAATCTGTATGAGGTTCTGTATTTGAATTAGATTGGTGCCGGTCGAATCTGCCGTCATTGCCGGCCATATTTTTCGCATTGATGTGATCATGGAGAGCCTTTCCGACTACATCGCGCAGTGCTGCGATCTCTGCAGACATCTCTTCAAGCCCGGCATCGTCATGAATGCGCCGCAGCGGTGTCACCAATTGCATGAATTGCTGGCGAAATTCCTCCCACGGGCCGTCCGCACCCTCATCAAGGCCGAGCGCGATCAGCTTGGCCACATCGCGCCGGTGCAGCGAAATCCGCTCCTTCAGTACAGCGCGGGCTCGCCCGGCGCGGCGCAGATACTCCACCATGCTCTCGAACTCCGGAGCACGGCTCACAAGCGGCAATAGATCGAAGCCGTAGACATGGCTGAAGCGCTCCTCGCCAGTGGCGTCCTTGCGGGCGTAGCGCTTGCCGTTGGGGCTATCGCGCCGGATGATCAGACCGGACTCTACCAACGCTGCAAGGTGCCGCCGCAGGGTCTTCTCCGCCATGCCGTGCGCGCGCAGGCCAAGCGCCTTGTTCGACGGAAAGACGACGAGATCACACGAGAGGCTTGCCTCGCCCTCCTCCGTCTCTTCGTCGCGTCTGGGCAGCGTCAACGCTGTCTCGGGATGAAACGACAGCAGCGCGTTCAGCACAGAAAGGGCGCGGTCGGAAACGCCGAGTTTTTCCCGAATTTCTGTCAGGGTGCGGAACAGCTTCCACTTGTTCACCGCTTCGGGCGCATTGGACCCGGGAGCCGCTGCGGCTTCGAGATTGCGCTTCATCTCCATCCCGGCAGCAATCTGGCCAAGCGCAGCCAGAC
>CAXTUM010000326.1:0-4194 GCA_964247205.1 uncultured Beijerinckiaceae bacterium | reverse complement strand
ACTGGCGTTAGGGGGTGCGTCCGGCTGGTAAACGCCTCCGGGCTGGGTGATGTCGTAAGCAGAATGTTCTCCATCGTCATGCGATCGATCCGCTTAACTAGCTCCTCGACCTGATTCACTGTTATGATATAGTGATCGCCGCTACCGTCTGATTTAGTTCCAAGAGTTATGGTATGGTTTCCATCTAAAAAGGTATTATCAAATATAAAGCCGTGTAGAATCTCATTTCTTTTCTTGCAAATTTCGGTTGATTTTTGAGCGTGGCGCTCAATTTTCTGCGCTAAACTAGGCGTGGCTGCGAATGCTACATTCGCCATGTCGCGGAAAAGTAAGCTTCTTTTGTTGAATGGGCTAGGAATTTTCTGAGCGAGACGGGCAGCGACTGGATGGCGAGCGAGCATAGTGATCTTACCGTCGAATGCCATTTCGAACCCAGCCCACTTGACTGCGACTGCCCCGATCGCGGTAAGCAGCGGTTTAGGGAGCATCGGCCAGCCAAGTTTGCCTGGGTAAGTGCGTATTCGTTTAACCCACTCATCGGGACCGCTCATGGCGATTTCAAAGCCTCCAGAGGGCAATGACTCAAAGTTCAACGAAACCGTTAAGCGGACGCTGGCGACGAAGCCGAACCGGCATTACGGGCATTACGGGGACAGGATACGAATTGCAGAATTAACTCGATACCGCTCTACCCTGATCTCGCCCTCACACTTGCGCGCCACACTGATGTCGTAGCTGTTCTGCATGCGCATCAGCGTATCCATCGACACACCGAATGCCTTCTCGATCCTAAGCGCCATTTCGGGCGACAGCGACGAGCGCTCGTTCAGGAAGGCTGAAAGCGCAGGGCGCGTCACGCCCAGGGCTTCCGCCGCGCCGGTCACGGAGAGGGACAACGGGTCAATGATCTCGGTTCGCACAAAGCCACCGGGATGGGGGGGATTCTTCAGGCGGAAGTGAGGTGCTACGGTCATCCTAGTGATAATCCTCGTAGTCAAGATCGATGATCTCGATCCCTGTTCTGTCGATGGCGAAAGTCAGCCGCCAGTTCTTCGTGACGAAAAGGCTCCAATTGCCCTTACGGTCACCCGTGAGCTGATGAGCCTTCCATGTTGGCACAGAACGCAATTCATCTTCCCGCTCCATATCCTGCAGAAAGCCCAGAATCTTGCGAAGCTTGTCGACGGTTTGCGGCTGAAGTCCGCTGGCATCGTCCGCGTCCAGCAGGCGGCGCAAGCCTTTGTGCTTCACACTGCGGATGATTATTGAGCAAACGATAGAGGAAAAAGTTGAGAATGTAAAGCGACGCGTTACAGAAGACGAAATCTCACTTCTTCTCCGTAGGAGCCACTTCCACCCGCTCCACCTTGGCCGCTTCCCGCAGCTTCAGCACATAATCCTGCTGCGATTTCTGCACCATGTAGCGCTTCAGCTGTTCCTTCACGCCCTCAAACTCGGGCGGCTTCTTGTCGCGCTTGTCCTCCACCTTGATGATGTGGAAGCCGAACTGCGTCTTCACGATCTCTGACACACCGCCCTTGTCCAGTTTGAACGCGGCCTCGGCGAATTCCGGGACCATGCGGTCTTTTTCGAACCAGCCGAGATCGCCGCCTTCCTTGCCCGAGCCGGGGTCTTTGGAGAGTTCGCCCGCCAGCTTGGCGAAATCCTCGCCTTTTTTCAGGCGCTCTGCGGCGGCTTTGGCTTCTTCTTCCTTTTCCACCAGGATGTGCCGGGCCTTCACCTCCTGGGCGGGTTTCAGGCCCTTGATCGTCTCGTCGTAGAACTTCTTCATGGCCTCGTCGGAGGAGCCCTTTTCCCCCTCGCGCGTCAGCAGCGCCTCCATCATCAGCCGGTCGCTGGTCTGTCCCAGGCGCTTCTTGTAATCGGGCGTGTCGGCGATCTTGTCCTTGGCGGCTTGCGCCGCCACGATCTTGAGGTCGATGAGGTAATCGATGGCGTAGGTGCGCCGCTGGGCGGCGTCCATCTGCTGCGGCAGCGTCGGCGTCAGTTCCTCCAGTGCAATTTTCAGGTCTTCCTCGGTGATCGATGTGCCATCGACCTTGGCGATAACTTTCGTGTCCTGTGCGAAGGCGACGGGAGCCGCACATAGCGCCAGAACAAGGATTGAAGCCGTGAACAGGCCATTTTTGCGCATCATGAGGAACCCTCCGGTCGGGAATGACAGCGTTCCGAATCGATCAGGACGCCAAAAGATTGCGTGATGCCTTCCTTTCACCGAAGCACATGTCATTGACAACCCCGGACCCGCCTACCTATGTCCTGCCGACATGTTTGAGCGGCCACATCTTTGTGATCGCTCCCCAAACGCGTCTCGCAAGAGCGCATCGACAAAGGTTTTTCCACCCATGTTCGGCGCCATTGCCAAGAAGATATTCGGCTCCGCCAATGACCGCAGGGTCAAGGGCTATGCTCCCAAAGTCAACGCGATCAATGCGCTGGAAGCCGAGCTTGCCGCGCTGACGGACGAGCAGTTGCGGGCGCGCACGGATGCATTCAAGGCAGAACTAGCTGCGGGCAAGACGCTGGATGACATTCTGGTGCCTGCTTTCGCCACCGTGCGGGAAGCCGCCAAGCGCGCACTGGGCCAGCGGCATTTCGATGTGCAGCTGATCGGCGGCATGGTGCTGCACGAGCGCGGCATCGCCGAGATGAAGACGGGCGAAGGCAAGACGCTGGTGGCGACCTGCGCGGTCTATCTCAATGCGCTCAACGGGCGCGGCGTGCATGTGGTGACGGTCAACGATTATCTGGCCCGGCGCGATGCCGACTGGATGGGCAAGGTCTACACATTTCTCGGTATGAGCGTCGGCGTGATCGTGCATGGGCTGGATGATGACCAGCGGCGCGCGGCCTATGCCTGCGACATCACCTACGGCACCAACAACGAATACGGCTTCGACTACCTGCGCGACAACATGAAATACGAGTTCGCCCAGATGGTGCAGCGCGGCCACGCCTACGCCATCGTGGACGAGGTGGATTCGATCCTCGTGGACGAGGCGCGCACGCCGCTGATCATCTCAGGTCCCACGGACGACAAATCCGAAATGTATGTCGCCATCGATGCGCTGATGCCAAAGGTGGTGAAATCGGACTACGAGGTCGATCTCAAGCAGCGGCAGGTGTCGCTGACCGAGGACGGCACCGAGAATGTCGAGCAGCTGCTGATGGGGGCGGGCGTGCTGAAGGACGGCACGATGTACGAGGCGCATAACGCCACCATCGTGCACCACGTCAATCAGGCGCTACGCGCCCACACGCTGTTCACCAAGGACAAGGAATACATCGTCCGCCTCAACCCGGAGACCGGCGTCAACGAGGTGGTGATCATCGACGAGTTTTCCGGCCGCATGATGCCGGGCCGCCGCTATTCGGAAGGCCTGCACCAGGCGCTGGAAGCCAAGGAGCATGTGCCGATCCAGCCCGAGAACGTGACGCTGGCCTCCATCACGTTCCAGAACTATTTCCGCCTGTACGAAAAGCTCGCGGGAATGACTGGCACGGCGGCGACAGAGGCGGATGAATTCCAGCAGATCTACAACCTCGAAGTGGTCGAGATTCCCACCAACGTGCCCGTGGCCCGCGTCGATGACGACGACGAGGTCTATCGCACCGAGAACGAGAAGATCGCGGCGATCATCACCGAGATCGGCAAGGCCAGCGACCGCATGCAGCCCGTGCTGGTCGGCACGGCGTCAATCGACAAGTCGGAGCTGTTCGCGGAGCGCCTGCTGGCGGCGGGATTCAAGCAGATCGACTTCGAAAAGCCCGATGCATTGGACAAGCTTTACGCCGCCGCCCGCTCCGGCAAAAGCGCCCGCCAGTTCGCGGTCCTGAACGCACGCTTCCACGAGCAGGAAGCGCTTGTGGTGGCCGAGGCCGGTGTACCGGGCGCGATCACCATCGCGACGAACATGGCGGGCCGCGGCACCGACATCAAGCTGGGCGGCAACGTCGATGCGCGCATCAAATACGAAGCCGACATCATCGAGGACGAGACTGCCCGCAACGCCAAGATCGCGGAAATCCGCGACGAGGTGGAGCGCTTCCGCAACATCGTGCTGAACGCGGGCGAGACGGTTGCGGTCGACGGCAAGAAAGCCACCAACAAGGTCTATCCTGGCGGGCTCTATATCGTGGGCACGGAGCGGCACGAAAGCCGCCGCATCGACA
>CAXTUM010000325.1:0-4224 GCA_964247205.1 uncultured Beijerinckiaceae bacterium | reverse complement strand
CATTACCTCAAGGCCGGTCTCGACAAGGACGGCAACGTGGTCGGTTGGTACAACCACATCGTTGGGCAGTCCATCATGACGGGATCGCCGTTCGAGGCGGGCTACGTCCGGAACGGTATCGATCCGACCTCGGTGGAGGGCGCGCAGAAGCTTCCTTATGCATTCCCCAACATGAAGGTAGATCTGACGACGACGAAGGTTGGCGTTCCCGTGCTCTGGTGGCGTGCAGTGGGCTCCACCCACACGGCCTACGCGGTGGAAGCTTTCATCGATGAATTGGCGGAGGCTGCGGGCAAGGACCCGATCCAGTTCCGCCTCGGCATGATGAAGGATTCGCCCCGTCACGTGGGCGTGCTGCGCCTCGCTGCCGAGAAGGCAGGCTGGGGACAGCCGCTGCCTGCCGGGCGCTTCCGCGGCGTGGCGCTGGCCGAGAGCTTCAACACGTTCGTGGCGCAGATTGCGGAGGTTTCGGTGGTCAACGGCCAACCCAAGGTGCACCGTGTGGTCTGCGCGGTGGATTGCGGCGTGGCCGTCAACCCCGACAACATCCGTGCCCAGATCGAAGGCGGCGTGGGCTTTGGCCTCGGCGCCGTGCTGAAATCGCAATTGACACTGGAGAACGGCAAGGTGGTCGAGGGCAATTTCGACGGCTACGAGGTGCTGCGCATGGACGAGATGCCGCAGGTGGAGGTGCATATCGTGCCATCCACGGCCTCGCCCACGGGCGTTGGCGAACCCGGCGTGCCGCCGATTGGTCCGGCTGTCGCGAATGCATTCTATCAGGCGACAAAGCGGCGTGTGCGTGTGCTGCCGTTCAGCCGACCCGAGAATGCCTGATCGGAGAGCCGTTTACCGGGGCACAATCTCCCACGGCAGCGTGAACTCATCACTGCGCGGCGTGACCTTGAGGGTTGCCCGCGCGGCCCAGCTGTTGAGCGGGAAGTACAGCGGGATCACACCCGTGTCATTGATGGCAATGGCAGTGGCTTCCGCAAGCAAATCCGCGCGCTTTGCCTCGTCCACGGTGGAGACTGCTTTCGCCAGCGCCTCGTCAAAGGCCTTGCTGGAATAGCGTCCGCGATTGGATGATCCGAGTCCCTTCGTACGGTCGAATGTCGCGACCAGATTCTTGAGCGGATCGGAGTTCTCGCCTCCCGCCGCACCCCAACCCGCCATGATCATGGAGAATTCCGGTGCCTGGTTTGCGCCACCGGTCGAGCCGCGGCTGAAGAAATTCGCTGGCGGCATGGTTTCGACGCTTGTTTCGATGCCAATGCGGCTGAGCATCTGCGCCAAAGCTTCGATGATCCTCGTATCATTGGGATAGCGTCCGTTGGGGCCGTGGATGGTCAGCCGGAAGCCATTGGGCAGACCCGCTTCCGCCAGCAATGCGCGGGCTGTTGCGGGATCAAACGGATCGGGCTTCAGCGTTTTGCTCGTGCCGTAGAAGGCCTCGTTCATGTATTGCCCGGCGGGCTGGCCTTCACCTTCGGCGATGCGCTCCACCAGCGCCTGCCGGTTGATCGCCTTCGAGATGGCCTGCCGGACGCGGCGGTCGAGCAAGGGGTTGCGGATGCGCTCGCCGTTTTTGCCGGTGACGAAAGGGCTATCCTCACGGAACTGGTCCATGGCGAGATAGAATACACGGTTGGAGATCGAGCTTGTGACCGCGATTTTGGAATCGGCCCTGAGCCGCTTCAGATCCGTGGTCGGCGGCTGCTCGATGACATCGACGCCGCCGGCAAGAAGCGTCGCCACGCGGGCGGGGTCGGATTTGACCGGGCGCATCACGACGGTTTTCCAGTGCGGCTTCTCGCTCCAGTGGCGGTCAAAGCGTTCGAGGGCAATCGCTTCGCCCGGTGTGAAGGAGATGAAGCGATAGGGGCCAGTGCCGATGGCAGCCTTGCCGGTGTTGAAGTCCTGCGTCGTGGCATCCTTCGCCGCCTTCGCAGAGATGATGCCGATGGTGGAGATATCCACCGGCGTGAGCGGCTGAGGCGCATCTGTGCGGATCAGGATGGTGTGGTCATCGATCTTCTCGGCGTACTTCCCAGCCAGAAAACCCCCGAAAGAGGATGGCGAGCGCGGAACAGCCGGAGCGCGGGCAAAAGTGAAGACGACGTCATCTGCCGTGAATGGCGTGCCGTCATGGAAGAGCACACCCCTTCGGAGCCTGAATTCCCATGTCCGGTCGTCGATGGCATGCCAGCTCTCGGCGAGGCCGGGTGAGAGCTGCTGCTTCTCATCCTGAAAAACCAGCGGCTCGAAGATGATGCGGGCAATGGCCTTGTTCGGCGTCGTGTTGTGAAAATGCGGATCGATGGCGCTGGGCTCGGATGAGGTGCCGATGCGGAGCTCCTGTGCTTGCGCCGGCAGGAGTGTTGCGCTGATGGCGAGTGCAAGCACCGCCACACGGAAAGGGTTGGCCATTTCTCAATCCCCTCCGCCGCCGCAGCCGCCTCCGCCATCGCCCCCGCCGCTGTCACCACCTCCATCGCCGCTGCTGGAGCTGTCGCCGAAGCCATCCGTGCTGCCGTCGACACCGGAAGACGAAAAATCACCCCCGCATTGCGCCGTGATGTTGCCCTGCTTGCGAACGCCGGAGCAATCCGCGACGTAGCGATAGCCGTTGGGAATATCGAGCTTGGAATCCAGTGCGAAAAGCAGCGGCAGGCGCGTCGGATTCTTCGGATCGATGTTCTCCTCCCTGCAGCATTGCCACCAGACGCGCCGGAGGCCGGTATTGCTCTCCCGGCGTTCGGATGTGAGCATCACGGCAGGACTGTGGTGGAAGAACCCGCCAAATGCCCCTTTGCAGAAATCCTGGTAGGACTTCGTGTAAAGGATGAATTCGTGCCAGAGGTCGTCCACGACCTCGGACGGCATGGAGACTGGCTTCTGCCCGCTCTTGAGATAGGCCGTAAAGAACTGGCGCAGTCCCTTCGAGACCAGTGACGTCTCCTTGCGGGTGAAATGCGGGTATTTTCTCGTGAGCTTGTCGAGCAATTGCGGCGGCCAGCTGTAGTTGCTGATGAAAGCCGCACGCTTGAGCGTTTGCGCCTGAAGCCAGATGCGCCAGGCGATTGCCGCCATGATGACCGCGATGACAATGCCGACGAAATTCATGACCTCCCCCAAAGCCTGATGCCAATGATGGCAGGCTATGGGGGAAACCGCCAAAAGAAAACCCCGGTGTTGCCACCGGGGTTTTCGTCATCTCAGGTCTGGTCGGTCAGATCAGTCCGCCGGCTTTCGCACGGACCATGAAGTTGTCCATGTTGAACTCGGCCACCTGCCACCAGAGGAACTGGTCGCCGCGGAAGGCCATGAAGTTGTCATGGATCTTCTTGAACTGGGCATTGGCTGCCGATGTCTCGGTGTAGAGTTCCTGTGCGGCCTTGAAGCATGCCTGCATGACTTCTGGAGAGAACGGACGAAGCTGCGCGCCACCCTGTACCAGACGCTTCAGCGCGGCCGGGTTCCGGGCATCGTACTTGGCCTGCATGTCATTGTGCGCGAGATGCGCCGCCGACTGGAAGGCCGCCTGATATGTCTTGGGCAGGCTGTTCCACTTGTCGCTGTTGACGAAGAACTGCAGCATGGCGCCGCCTTCCCACCAACCGGGATAGTAGTAGAACGGCGCGACCTTGTTGAAGCCGAGCTTCTCGTCGTCATAGGGACCAACCCATTCCGCCGCATCGATCGTGCCTTTTTCGAGAGCAGGATAGATGTCGCCGCCTGCGATCTGCTGGGGTACGGCACCGAGCTTCTGGAGCACGCGGCCGGCGAAGCCGCCGATGCGCATCTTAAGGCCCTTCATGTCGTCGACAGTCTTGATTTCCTTGCGGAACCAGCCGCCCATCTGGCAGCCCGTATTGCCGCCGATGAGGGCATGGATCTTCTGGGTGGCGTAAAACTCGTTCATGAGCTTCTCGCCGTCGCCATACATCCACCACGCCGTCTGCTGGCGGGAGTTGAGGCCGAAGGGAACTGCGGTGCCGAAGGCATAGGTCGGGTCCTTGCCGACGTAGTAATAAGGAGCCGTATGGCCAACCTCGACCGTCCCGTTGGTGATGGCATCCGCCACCTGCAGACCGGGAACGATTTCGCCAGCGGCGAAGACCTGCATCTTGAACTTGCCGTCCGTGATGTCGGACAGGGCCTTGGCGAGAACTTCAGATGCACCGTAGATGGTGTCGAGCGACTTCGGGAAGCTCGACGTCA
>CAXTUM010000324.1:0-4227 GCA_964247205.1 uncultured Beijerinckiaceae bacterium | reverse complement strand
CTGACAGGACACGGTGCACGCCCCTATCTGAAGGACGGACCCATGACTGACTCCCGTGCCGCCATGCAGCTGACCCGTGTCTTCGGCGGCAACTTCATGGGTTTCGCCTTCTGGTTCAACTAGGGGGTCGAGTGGCTGCATAACCCGTTAAAAAGCCTCCTTCCCCCTTTCCCCTCGCGGCAAGCGCGTCTATAGCGACCTCTTAGCCATTCACTCCCGCGAGATGACTGCTGGCCGCTCCTGTCCGGGCCAGGGTTTTTGCGCGCAACCGCCGTGACCTCATGCCCAAACGCACAGATATCTCCACCATCCTGATCATCGGCGCTGGTCCGATCATCATCGGCCAGGCCTGCGAATTCGATTACTCCGGCACGCAGGCCGTCAAGGCGCTGAAGGCCGAGGGCTACCGCATCGTCCTCGTCAACTCCAACCCCGCCACGATCATGACTGATCCGGAACTGGCCGATGCCACCTATGTCGAGCCGATCACGCCGGAGATCGTCGCCAAGATCATCGAGAAAGAGAAAGCGAATGTGCCTAAGGGCACGATCTTTGCGCTGCTGCCGACCATGGGCGGGCAGACAGCCCTGAACTGTGCGCTGGCACTCGAGCAGATGGGCGTTCTGGAAAAGTATGGCGTCGAGATGATCGGCGCCACAGCCGATGCCATCGACAAGGCCGAAGACCGGTTGCGATTCCGCGATGCCATGACGAAAATTGGCCTCGATACGCCGAAATCCGAGCAGGTCAACAATCTGGCGGACGCGCTGAAAGCCCTCGATCATGTCGGATTGCCGACCATCATCCGCCCTTCCTTTACAATGGGCGGCACGGGCGGCGGCATCGCCTACAACAAGGCGGAGTTCATCGAGATCGTCGAGCGCGGCATCGATGCTTCTCCCACAAATACGGTCCTCATCGAGGAAAGCGTGCTTGGCTGGAAGGAATACGAGATGGAGGTTGTCCGCGACAAGGCGGACAACTGCATCATCGTCTGCTCCATCGAGAACATCGATCCGATGGGCGTGCACACGGGCGATTCGATCACGGTCGCCCCGGCGCTGACCCTGACGGACAAGGAATACCAGCGTATGCGCGATGCCTCTCTGGCGGTCTTGCGCGAGATCGGCGTCGAAACCGGCGGCTCCAACGTGCAATTCGCGGTTGATCCCGCGACGGGGCGCATGATCGTCATCGAGATGAACCCGCGGGTCAGCCGTTCCTCGGCACTGGCCTCCAAAGCCACCGGCTTCCCCATCGCCAAGGTCGCGGCCAAGCTTGCGGTTGGCTACACGATGGACGAGATCGCCAATGACATCACGGGCGGGGCCACACCCGCATCGTTCGAGCCGACGATCGACTATGTCGTCACCAAGATCCCGCGCTTCGCTTTCGAAAAATTCCCCGGCGCCGATCCGGTGCTGACGACCTCGATGAAATCCGTCGGCGAATCGATGGCCATCGGCCGGACATTCCAGGAAAGCTTGCAGAAGGCCCTGCGTTCGCTCGAAACCGGACTCACAGGCCTGGACGAAATCGAGATCGAGGGCCTGGGCAAAGGACGTGACGAGGACCGCAATGCAATGCGCGCCGCCCTTGGCACGCCCACGCAGGACCGGCTCCTCAAGGTGGGGCAGGCGCTCCGCATGGGCATCAGCCACGAGGAAGTGCACCAGTTCTGCAAGATCGATCCCTGGTTCATCGAACAGTTGCAGGGCATCATCGACCTCGAAAACCGTGTGAAGGCCCACGGTTTGCCAGCAACGCCTGGTGCGTTTCGTCAGCTGAAAGCGGCGGGATTCTCCGACTCGCGTCTGGGTTCGCTTACGGGCAAGAGCGAGGGCGAGATCCGCGCTTTTCGCCGTTCGCTCGGCGTGCGCCCGGTCTACAAGCGGATCGACACCTGCGCGGCGGAATTCGCCACTCCCACGGCCTATATGTATTCGACCTACCAGCCGGATTTTGCCGGGCATCAGGCCGACGAATCACGCCCGACCGACAAGAAGAAGATCATGATCCTCGGCGGCGGGCCCAACCGTATCGGCCAGGGCATCGAGTTCGACTATTGCTGCTGCCATGCGTGCTTTGCACTGACGGATGCAGGCTACGAAACCATCATGGTCAACTGCAACCCCGAAACAGTTTCCACCGACTACGATACGTCCGACCGCCTCTATTTCGAGCCGCTGACAGCGGAGGATGTGCTGGAGATCATCGAAACGGAACGCTCGAAGGGCACCTTCCATGGTGTCATCGTACAGTTCGGCGGCCAGACACCGCTCAAGCTGGCGCGCGCGCTGGAAGAGGCGGATGTGCCGATCCTCGGCACGTCGCCGGACGCCATCGATCTCGCGGAAGACCGCGACCGCTTCAAGCGCCTTCTCGACAAATTGAAGCTCAAACAACCCGAAAACGGCATTGCCTATTCCGTCGAGCAGGCGCGCCGCGTCGCCGATGATCTCGGTTTTCCCTTCGTCGTGCGGCCCTCCTATGTGCTGGGCGGGCGCGCCATGGCCATCGTGCGCGATCAGACGGAATTCGATGATTATCTGCTCGGCACCCTGCCCGGCCTCGTCACCTCGGAGATCAAGCAGCGCTACCCCAATGACAAGACGGGCCAGATCAACAGCCTGCTCGACAAGAACCCGATCCTGTTCGACCGCTATCTCTCCGACGCTGTGGAGATCGACGTGGATTGCCTCGCCGACGGCAAGGACGCCTTCATCGCGGGCATCATGGAGCATATCGAGGAAGCGGGCATCCATTCCGGCGACTCGGCCTGTTCGCTGCCGCCTCGCTCGCTGTCGAAGGAAACACTCGCTGAACTCGAGCGGCAGACGAAGGCCATGGCGATCGCACTGGAAGTAGGCGGGTTGATGAACGTGCAATACGCCATCCAGGACGGTGTGATCTACGTGCTTGAGGTCAACCCGCGTGCGTCCCGCACCGTGCCGTTCGTCGCCAAGGTGATGGGCGAGCCCTTCGCCAAGATCGCCGCACGCGTCATGGCGGGCGAGAAGCTGGCCAGCTTCAACCTCAAGCCCAAGGTGCTCAAGCACGTGGGCGTCAAGGAATCGGTCTTCCCCTTCGCCCGATTCCAGGGCGTGGATACGGTGCTTGGCCCCGAAATGCGCTCGACCGGCGAGGTTATCGGCCTCGACCGCTCCTTCGGCGTCGCCTTCGCCAAGAGCCAGCTGGGCGCGGGCGCCAAGGTGCCGACTTCCGGCAAGGTCTTCGTCTCGGTCAAGGATGATGACAAGGACAGGCTGCTGCCCTCCATCCGCATGCTGGTTGACCTCGGCTTCAAGGTGACGGCGACCGGCGGAACCCAGCGCTACCTCGAGGAAAAGGGCGTGCCGACGATTCGCATCAACAAGGTCTCGGAAGGCAGGCCCCACATCGTGGACGCCATCAAGAACGGCGATATCCAGCTCGTGTTCAACACCACCCACGGCGCACAGGCACTGGCGGACAGCCGGTCACTGCGCAGGGCGGCGCTGTTGCAGAAAACGCCGTATTACACGACGCTGGCCGGTTCAATCGCGGCTGCCGAGGGTATCAAGGCGTATCTGGCGGGTGATCTGCAAGTCAGGCCACTGCAGGATTACTTTTTGTAAGAAAGCCTATCGTCGCAAGAAGCACGATCCTGGTTCGTCCCTCTTGCGATTTTCGCGCCGATACCCCACTCTCTGAATGCGGCAAGGCCGGTTGCATCCTCCTGAACGGAGCGAAACAGCAGCCGTTGCCAGAGACTGCGGGTTCCATGATCCTGCAACTCTCTCCCTCGGTGTGGAGGGGCCTGTCAGCCGCACCCAAACACGTCTTTCTCGTTCGCTTGCCGGGTTTGTCCCCGGAGCGCGGACTTCTTTTGCTGGGGAGCCCCCCTATGGACAAAGTACCCATGACCGTCGCCGGATTTGCGGCGCTGGAAAAAGAGCTGAAATTCCGTCAATCCGAGGAGCGTCCGCGCATCATCCTTGCGATCCAGGAAGCACGCGCCCACGGCGACCTTTCGGAAAACGCCGAATATTCCGCCGCCAAGGAAGCCCAGTCGATGAACGAAGGCCGCATCGCCGAGCTTGAGGACAAGCTGGGCCGCGCCGATGTCATCGATACGTCCAAATTGGGTGGTGAAACGGTCAAGTTCGGCGCGACTGTGTCGCTGATCGATGAGGATACCGAGGAGAAGAAGACCTATCAGATTGTCGGCGACATGGAAGCCGATGT
>CAXTUM010000323.1:0-4235 GCA_964247205.1 uncultured Beijerinckiaceae bacterium | reverse complement strand
ATCCCTTGCTCAGCGCCGCGCTCCCGACCGGCGAGCGCTTCCAGGGCGTCTTGCCGCCCGCAACGACCGGTGGTGGCGGCTTCGCCATCCGCAAGCAGGTCATCCAGAAGCTGCATCTTGCCGACTATCTGGCGATGGGCGCCTTCGACCGCACCATTGTCGTTGTTGACGAGGACCTGTCGGAGACGGATCGGGAGCTATGTGCCTTGCTGCACGCCCGCGACTTCGCCGCCTTCCTCGCTCTGGCCGTCAAAAGCCGCATCTCGGTCCTGATCTCTGGCGGGACCTCCAGCGGCAAGACCACCTTCCTCAACACGCTTCTGTCGGAAGTACCGGCCGATGAACGCATCCTCACCATTGAGGACACCCGCGAGGTCCAGCCGCCGCACGAGAACCATCTGCCCCTCATCGCCTCGAAGGGTGACCAGGGCCTGGCGCGCGTCACCATCGAAAGCCTGCTGCAGGCAAGCTTACGCCTGCGCCCCGACCGCATCTTCCTTGGCGAGATCCGAGGTGCGGAAGCCTATTCCTTCCTGCGCGCCATCAACACCGGCCATCCCGGATCCATCACCACGGTTCATGCCGACACGCCTACAGGCGCGATCGAGCAGCTGAGCTTGATGGTGATGCAGGCAGGCCTTGGCCTCCGCAAGGACGAAATTGCCGCCTATATCCGCTCGGTCATCCCGATCATCGTCCAGTTCCGGCGCCTGACTGGCGGCGAGCGCGTGATGACCCATGTCGAGTTCGCCAAGATGCCGCTCTGGCTGCAACAGCGCGGCCGCAAGGAGCACCGTCAAAAAGAGCGCCGCCAGAAGGAAAGCGGCTGATGCGGCGCTGGACGGCGAGGATCGTGATCGGGCTGGTGGCGGCGGCCTTCGTGTTCCTCGCCTGGAGCCTCGTCTATGCCGTCGTCGTTGGATGGCGCTTCGATCCAAAGCTGCCATCGGAAGGGTCATCGCGCTGGGCCCTGCTGCAGAGCCTTAATGCGGAGTATTCCGCCAAGGTGCTTTTGCGCAGCGCTGATCATTTCTGGCGGCGGATGCTGTTTCCGGCGACGCAGGCCGAGACGGCCATTCGCGGCGCAATCGCCTTGGGTCTTGTGCTGGCGGCCGGTATCGGCCTCGCCATTGCCACATACGTTCTCCGCCCCCTCAAACCCTATGGCGAGGCAAAGTTCGGTTCGATCCTCGATGCCGAGAAGCGAAAACTCACCATGCGCCGGGGCCTGATCCTCGGACGGCTGGCCAGCGCCACCATTACCTCGGACGAACCTGGCCATGTCCTCGTGGTCGGTCCGACCCGCTCGGGCAAGGGCCAGAGCTTCATCGGGCCGAATGGGATCATGTGGCAGGGATCAGCCGTCTTCTTCGACCCCAAGAAGGAGAATTTCGCCATCTTCGGCGCTTATCGGGCTGCGGCCGGCGACAAGGTCTATCTCTTCAATCCCGGCGAGCTGCGCTCGCACCGCTACAATCCATTGGATTTCATCCGGCGCGACGAGACCATGCCGACCGATGCCATTGTCGTTGCCGGGTTCATCGTGCCTGACACGCCAGGCGAGGTCTGGGGGAAATCCGCCCGGCTCCTGCTCGCCGCCATGATCGGCTATGTGCTGACCTCGCCCCTATGTGAAGGTGCCCGGCACATGCGTTCGATCGCCAGGATGCTGGTCTCCGGCAAGGACATCTCGATCTATCTCAAGAGCATCGTGCTGACGGAAGGCGAGCACCTTCCCTCCTGGGTCGTCGATGCCTTCAACCAGTACATCGCCCTCGAATCCGAAACCCGCAACTCCGCAGTGTTCAACCTCAACATCGCGCTTAATCCCTGGAACAACCGGCTGGTCGCCGCCGCCACCGAAACCAGCGACTTCAATATCCGGGAGCTACGGCGCAAGCGCATGTCGATCTTCATCGGCTGCTCGGTGGCGCAGCTCGACGCCTTCCGGCCGCTCCTCAACATCCTGATCCAGCAAATCCATGATGTGCTGATGGTAGCGCCGCCCAAACGCGACGAGCCGCACCAGGTCCTCCTCATGATCGACGAATTCCGGCAGCTCGGCCGCATGGATGATCTTGTCTCGAAGCTCACCATCAACGCCGGTTACGGCTTCCGGGTGGTGATCGTCCTGCAGAATCTCTCGCAGCTCGACGAGGTCTATGGAAAGGCGGTCCGTGAGACGACCGTCTCGGCCTGCGCCACCCAGCTCTACATCCGCATCGACAACCTCGACACCTCCGAATACCTCTCGAAGATGCTCGGCGAGACCACGATCGAATTGAAGCGCGCCTCGCTAAGGCGCGGCGGCATCCTCGGCCAGAAAACCATCAACACCGACTATGACGCCGTCCCGCTGCGCACGCCCCAGCAGCTGCGTCAGATGGACCCGCGCAAGGTCATCCTGCTTGTGTCCAGCGCGCCGCCCTTCGAGCTTGAGCGCGTGATCTACCACGACGACAGGCCCTACAGGCAGGCTCTGGAGCACGTGCGGTTCAAGTCGGTGATTGTGCCAGAGCTGGAGCCGTATGCCGACCGGATGCCTGCGTCGAAAGCGCCCGTTCGACCGTCGTCCGTCGCTGCGACAACTGCGGTAGTCGCAGCGGCTCCAGCACGCGCTGCAGCCGTTATGCAACACGCTTCCATTTTATCGGTCGACGACACGAGAGTTCGGCCACGGCCCCGATCTTCGGCTGCCGCCGGCCAATTCATGATAGAAGGATCGGAGCAGTCCGTGCTGAATCACGCCAGCGCTGGAGCCGATGTAAGTCCGTTGCCCTCCTCACCATCACCCCCCTCCAGAAGCATTCCGATCGAGGACGTCCTCGCGGCACAAATCGACGCTGGCGCGGCCGCATTTAGAGAGGTGATGCAGTGTCTTCCAGAAGACAATGAGCACAGGGAGCTGCTTGATCGACTTCAGCAGATGGCAACGCTGCACGAGACTTTCGGCGACGATGTATCGACGCCGGTTTGATGGCGGATATCTCGCGCCAATTCGTTTTCCCAAGCACCAACATACATTTGAGGGCGAGATACTAACTTCTTCCAAAAGAAAACTTGCGGCAGGCCATAAGCCCTAGATGACAACTCTGTGGCGGCCCACTACAACTCACAGCCATGCTGTTGCTCCACATTTCCGATATCCACTTCCGAGCGCCCGATTGCGTCAATCCTGCCCTCGATGCTGATCGACCATTTCGGACTCGGATGGTTCAAGACGCGCGGGCGCGAAGTGAGGCACTTGGTCCGGTCGGCGCAATCCTCATCGGGGGCGACGTCGCGTTCAAAGGCGACCCACAGGAGTATCAGGCAGCGTTCACGTGGCTTAACGAACTCGCAGAGGCTTGCGGATGCCCGCTTGAGCGAGTTTTCGTCATTCCCGGCAATCATGATGTGGACCGTGGAATCATTAACCGCACGCCGGCGACACGAAATGCTCAGCAAGCGATCGTCCACGCTGCGTCCAATCGGCGAGAGCGCGAGCTTCGCACGCAGTTCAGCGATGCGGAAACTGGGCGTGCGCTGCTTGCACCTCTCGCCGCCTACAATGACTTCGCCAAGCTGTTTAGCTGTCAGGTGTATCCACCCGAACATCTCTATTGGAAGCAGGATCTGCCACTCGAAGGCGGGGTCCACCTACGGATCCATGGCTTAACCTCGACACTGCTCTCTGGGGCAGGAGGACAAGACGATACCCGCGAGAGTCTCTACCTTAGCCCGCTTCAGACGGTTCTCGATCCGGTTGATGACGTCGTGAACCTCGTCTTGTGTCACCATCCACCAGATTGGTTTCTGGATCAGGACGACGTGGACAGCGCCATCAGCGCGCGTGCGGCGATCCAGCTATTTGGCCACAAGCATCGCCAGCGGATTATGCAGGATCCCGAGTACATCCGGTTTGCGGCGGGTGCAGTGAATCCGGACCGCAACGAGCTCGGATGGCGTCCAGGGTACAATCTGATTGGGCTTCAGGTGAAGGGAGAAGGCGCCGATCGGGCGCTTGAAGTGGAAGCACATCTGTTGGAGTTTCAATCAAACCCCGAGCAATACCGGTCGGTCCTCACGCGCCAAGGTGACCCGGTGTTTCGACATCGGATAGCGATTCCTCGCCAGTTGCGACTGCTCGCGCGCCAAAACGCCCCTGCGTCGACGACGACTAACGACGCCAACCCTGCGGCGCCAGAGGCGAAGACCGATGTGGAGGCTGCAATGAGCAACGAAGGGACACGGAA
>CAXTUM010000322.1:0-4243 GCA_964247205.1 uncultured Beijerinckiaceae bacterium | reverse complement strand
GAAACGATACTCTGATCGGCGGGTCTGGTGACGACCAGATCGACGGCTTTGCGGGCGTCGACGTCGTTCAGATGTCAGGAACCCTGCGCGACTACACATATATTAAAACGAATGCGCTCTTTTTTCTGAGGGACGACCGGGTGCCGCAGGGCGGCGGAGAGGCGCGGGAAGGGACGGACGCTTTCTCCCGCGTCGAGAGGTTTGTTTTCGCAGGCGGCGCAAACTCACCCAATACAACGGTTTCCTCCACCTATTACACGCCGGTGAGCATGAACGGGGATCTCAAGTCCGACATCGTGTGGACCAACCGGGCCTTCGGGCTTGCGGCATCCTGGCAGATGAACGGCCTGGCGCTGGACAGCAACAACACCATCGGAGGCGTCAATGGCGCGACGTGGCAGGTCAAGGCCACGGGTGACCTGAACTGCGACGGCAACTCGGACCTGATCTGGCAATCAGGCGGCGGTCTCGTGGCCGTGTTTCTGATGAACGGCACGCCCGGGCCCGGAGCGGCAGGCATCGCTTCTGCCGCCACATTGGGGTTCCCCGGCGGGACTCACCGTGTGGTCGGCACAGGGGATTTGAACGGCGACGGCAATTCTGAAATCATTTTCGTCGATAACACCGGCCAGGCCATGGCGTGGTTCATGTCGAATGGCGCGATCCAGTTCGCCGCCCAGCTTGGACCGGCCAACGGCGCAGGCTGGACGGTTGCCGCCATTGGCGATCTCGATCGCGATGGCAGATCCGATCTGGTCTGGGAACACACGGATGGCAGAACTGCAGCGTGGCTCATGAATGGTGCCTTTATCAAAGATGGCAGGGAACTTCAGGGAGCAAACGGCGTCAACTTCTCGGTCAAGGGCGTCGGTGATCTGGATGGCAACGGGACCGGTGATATCGTCTGGCAGTTTGACAATGGCCAGGCTGGCGTCTGGTTCATGGATGGCCTTACGATTGCCAGGCCACCGGTTGCTATCGGCGGAGTCAATGGTAGCCAGTTCGAGATCAGGGATGTCGCAGACATCAACGGCGACGCCTTCTCGGATCTCGTCTGGCAGAATACCACAAACGGCCAGGCAATCGGCTTCCTGATGCAGGGCAACGCGATCATCGGCAACAGCCTCATCGGCGGGGTAAACGGCGCGGACTGGATCATCGTGTGAGGAGATGACGCTCTTCGGTTGAACCTGCAGAGCGCCGCGTCTGACCGGGCTTCACTGTGAAGGGGCGGCTACGGCTATCCAGCATCTGTCCCGGACGGATGTTTCGACTGCTGCAATGACGCTGTCCACGTGGCGTCCTTCGGAAAACGAGCACACCGTGGAGTCTTCGCCTCTCAGAAAATCAGCGATCTGGGCCGTATATGTGGCGTCGCGCTCCGGCTTTGCCATGATGAGTTCATCGTTCATCATCAGGGTCCCGGCGATGAAGTCCAGGACCACGGTGAGGTCTGGTCCGTTGAGCGTGAGAACCCGCCGGGCCGGCCTGTCAAGGTAGTTCAGGACGATATTGACTGCTCGGCAACGCTCGGCCGTGGCAAGAATGTGGAACACATCGTCGGAATCGATCTCGAGTCCGCTGAACTTGCCGCCAAGGCCTATGACCTTCTGCAGCGGACCGCAAAAGCAGGCCGCAAGATCCAGTTCATGCGAGAGGTCCCGCAACACACCGCCTCCGGCAGCCCGCGAGGCCGAATAGCTCTGCCGGTAGTCCTCATGCGGACGCCAGTCCGGAAGATACTGTCCCACATAGAAGGTCGCGGAATTGAGCTCACGGCCTGCAAGCCGTGATTTCAGGGCCGCAACGAGGGGATGAAAGCGGAGATTGAACGCGACCGAAAGGGTCATCCCGGAAGGGGGAACAAAAGGCTGCGTTCCGTCAAACAGGGGCTTCTCGACAAGCACCGGACCGCGCCAGCCGGATGCCCCCAGTTCCTCAAGCGCCGGAGCATGGCGCACAGTTTCATTCGAAATCAGGACATGGGACGGCCGGAATGCGGTCACCGCCCCGGCAATTGAGGGATAAACCGTGAAAGGGCATCCGCGATTGCGCGTCACGCAGGCGACGGTTGCTCCGCTTTCAGCAAGCAGCCGCGCATGCCTTCTCCCGATGGAACCGTAGCCAATGACCAGAACGCGGCTCATTCTTCGGAGAAATGCTCGAAATATTCGAAATTGGCGCGCTCAAAATCTTTCATGTGCCCGATATCGATCCAGTATTCGCGAAGGGGATAGCCTTTTGTCTTGTGTCCGAGCTTTGCACAGAGATTGAAAAGAGAGGGCATATCAAAAAACTTGTTTTCCGGTATCAACTTCAATGCCGAAGGAGACAGTGCATAGATGCCGGCGTTGATGAAGAAACGATGGTTGGGCTTTTCCGTGAGGGCCATGATCGTATTGGAATCGTCAATATCAACGACGCCATAGGGCACTGTCATTTCGAAGTCCTTCATGGCCATCGTTGCCATGGAGCCTGACCGGCGGTGAAACAGGAGGAGCCGGCGAAGATCGATCTTGGAAAGGATGTCACCATTCATCACGACAATATCTTCGGAAATATCATTTCCAAGCATATGCAACGCGCCGGCCGTTCCGAGCCGTTGTTTTTCTGAAAGATAATTGATCTCGACATTCAGCTGCGACCCGTCACCGAAGTAATCCTTGATCATTTCGGCCTTGTAATTGACGCTGAGAAAAAATCTCGAGAACCCCTGATCAATCAACTGGGCAATGATGGTCTCCAGAAGCGGACGCCCCCCCACATCGAGCAGCGGCTTCGGCTTGGAAGCCGTGAGCTGGGCAAGTCTCGATCCAAGGCCGCCCGCCATGATGACAACGCTGTTGCTTTGCTTCTTGGGAAGATAAATCTGCGTCATCAGGACAACGTCGACGACACGGTTCAGCTCGTCCACGATCGGCAACTGCCCGATATGATGTTTTTGCAGAATCTTGATCCGTGCTTCCCTGGTGCTGTCGGCCGCCATGGAGATCGGCTTGCTCGACATGTAGTTCGAACACGGATCATTGAAATCCATGCCGTGCAGAAGGGCCCTGCGCAGGTCAGCGTCAGTCACCGTGCCAAGAAGACGATTGTCGGTATCCACGACAATTGCGATCTGACCGCCGCCTGAGTCAATGACACGTGCGGCCTCGACCAACGGAACGGTCGGAGAAACCAGGAATTTGCGCCAATCACTCATCGCCAAACTGACAGTTCTAAATCCCAACACAGATCTGTGATCTAGACCCTATTGCCCTGAAATTCAAGCATAAATAGCTCTTGCCGCGATGCCGTCCGGCACCTCACTGCCGCCGCGAGGCCCGGATGCGGACCAGCGTTGCAGTGCCCCCGATCAGCAGAAACAGTTCGGTGGCCAGCACAGCGGCTGCACAGGCCATTGCCCCCCACTGGGCTGCAAAGGTCATGACGATAGCCAGCTTCAGGATCAGTGCGCAAAATACAAGGCCCGCAAAGGTTCGTTCGTAGTCCCACGCCAGCAGAATCTGCCCTATCAGGAAATTCGCAGGCAGCAGCACTGTTGCTGCTGCAAGCAGCGGCAGGTAGCGGGCTCCGGAAGCAAAGGGTTGCCCGAAAGCAAGCACGATCAGCTGTTCCCCCGCCGCAAGCGTTGCCGCCAGTGCGATCAGTCCGGGCAGCGCCAGCAGGGCGCAGAGCCTGACCAGTTCCATCGTCTTGGCGCTCTGCGGTTTCGTCCGCACCATCTGGAAGAAGACAGCGGCAAGCGGGGACAGCGCAAAGACATACATATCGATCAGGCGGGACACCGCAGCATAGATGCCAACCTCGGCGTCTGCTCCAAAAAGCATCCCCAGCACGAGGAGGTCCGCCCGAACATATGCGACTGTCAGCATGCCGATCATCATGAGCCACCAGGCCGGCATTGCAGGCTGCGGCGCGGCAAGCGGCCGGCGCTCGTCCGGAAGAGCCTGAACCAGCATCCTCGCCGCGATCATTGCCAGAAGCACGGCAATCACATTTGACCAAAGCAGCGCAGCAGCAATTGCGGCTGCGGAGACGGCGATCTGCCGCCTGACCTGCATCCACGCCTCGCGCCTGAAGGCCCCCCCTGCCCTTGCCGCGGAGGAGACAAATCCATTCCAGGCTTTTCCAAGGCTTTCGACCACGGCAAAGGCGAATACCAGGGCAATGGCCGGGTTCGCAGCCAGCGCCCCCCCGCCCCCCCCCCCCCACCCCCGCCCCGCCGCGCCCCCCCGCCCCC
>CAXTUM010000321.1:0-4244 GCA_964247205.1 uncultured Beijerinckiaceae bacterium | reverse complement strand
CCGCTGCCTGCGCCTTCAGGACAGCGGCCACCGCCGTGTCGGCCCCCTTGGACCACAGCATGCGGGCGATCATGGCCAGCTTCAGCGGCGGCTGATCGGGCAGTGGCTCTGGCGTGAAAACCTCGGGATCGATACCTGCGCCGCCGACAATCGTAACTTTTGCGCGATCATCCGGATCAAGGCCGAGAAGAGCGGGATCGCTGCGGTTCTCGAAGAGGAACCGCGTGTCCTCGCCATCGACGATCTGGCGGATAAAGGCGCGGATGCCGAAGCGGGCCAGCTTCGCCTGAAGTGTTTCAGCTGCACCCAGGAGACCCATGCCGGTCAGCGCGATGACCCGGCGGGAAACGCCTGCCAGCCGGGCAGCAAGTCCGCCGACCACAATAGATCGCAGCGCGATGAGATGGACTATATCGGGGTTTTCCGCTGCGATCAGGCGGCGCATGCTGGAGATGGCATTCAGAATGGCCAGAGGATTGAGCGTCTTGCGATCCGCCTCCAGCGGCAGCAGCCGGCATCCCAGAGCTGTGATCGCATCGCCATGGTCCCGCACGCGGCATGCCACCGCCACATTGAAACCATCGGTCAGTGCGGCGCGCGCCATAGGCTGGAAATGCGAGCAGAAGAACCAGTCCTCCGTGACAACGAACAGCAGCTTGGGCCGGGCCGTGCTCATGCGGCGCCAAGCTCGGATCGACCCGGCGGATTGGAGCCCCGGCGCGTGCAGGTGATACCTGCCGCGCTGTTGGCGAAAGCCAGCATGGCCTGCAAGGTTTCAGCCGATGCCTGTGCCAGCCTGTCGCGGTGCAACAGGTCTCGCTCCGCCAGCGCCGCCAGCAGCGCTGACATGAAGCTGTCACCAGCGCCCACGGTGTCCACGACTTTCACCGGCGCTGTCGGCACGAAGGCATGGCCTGCCGCGTTCCATGCCGTTGCACCATCGGGACCATCGGTGATGACGATTGTGCTAGCACCACGGTCTTTCCAACGCAGTGCAACCGTCTTCAAGTCAGCACCGGGATAGAGGTAGTGGAGATCCTCGCTGCTCGCCTTGATCAGGGCGGCGGAGGCGCACAGCCCTTCGAAGTGATCCCGGAAAACCGCCATATCGCCGGTGAGTGACACACGGATGTTGGGATCGAGCGAGACAAACCGCGCTTTGGCCTCGCGGCGAATGAGTGAGGCATAAGCCGTTTTCGCCGGTTCGACGGCCATCGGGAACCCGCCGACATGCACCGCACTAATCCCGGCTGGCAGAGGCGTTGGCAAGCCAGCGACCGTCACGTCCGTGTCAGCCCCACGCTCGCCATAGAAGGCATATTCCGGGCCGCCATCAGGCTTCACCAGTACGAAGGAAAGGATCGTGGGGCGATCCGTGCGCGGGGCCAGCCGCCATTCCACGCCTTCTTTCTCCATGCCGGCGATAAGGCGTGCCCCGAAGGCATCGCGCGACAACCCGGTGATCAGCGCCGCCTTCTGGCCCAGACGCACCAGACCGACCGCGACATTGAAGGGCGAGCCCGCAGCCTGGCCCTGAAAGGCCATGTCGCCTGCAGCCTTGTCCTGAAAGAGGTCGATCACCGCCTCGCCGCAGATCAGAAACATCACTATCCTCTCGCCGTAATGGCTGATGCTTTGGCCAGAAGAGCACTCGCCATCTCGAGATGCAGCCTTTCCACCATGCGGCCGGAAAGCGCAATCACGCCCTTCGCGGCGTTATCAGGATCAGCAAAGGCAGCGACGATAGCTTTTGCCTCTGCGATTTCCATTTCCGCTGGACCAAAAATTGCATTGGCGGGTGCGATCTGCCGGGGGTGAATGACCGTCTTGCCATCAAAACCAAAAGCGCGGCCCTGCCGGCATTCCGCGGCGAAGCCATCGTCATCGGCAATCGAATTGAAGACGCCATCCAGCACGCCGACGCCATGGGCGCGGGCGGAGATAACGCTCGCGGTCAGAACGGAGAGCATGGGCGTGCGTCCTGCCTGCTGTGCCATGCCGGTTTCCTTCGCGAGATCATTGAGGCCAAGCACGAGCACTCCGTCGGGCCCGAGCGCTGCGGCGATCCCGGCGGTGTTCAGTACCCCTATCGGCGTCTCGATCATGGCCCAGACCGCGATGGAGGCTTTGGGCCTTTGCAGCATGATCAGCCTGCGGAACGACCAGATATCCTCGGGCGAGGACGCCTTGGGTAACAGCAGCGCATGCGGCGCAGCTTTGACGGCAACCTCGATATCCGCCTCGTGCCAAGCCGATCCGGCAGCGTTGACCCGGATAACACGAAGAGACTTTGGCTGCGGAAGCGTTTCAAATGCAGTGCGGGCGGCAACCTTCGATTCCGGCACGACCGAATCCTCAAGGTCGAGTATCACCGCATCAGGACCCAGCGAATCCGCTTTACCCACCGCTTTTTCGTTGGCGGCCGGGACATAAAGTGCTGTGCGAAGGAGACGGCTGGTCATCTGATTGCACCTTCTGGCATAAGGACCGGGGCGAGACCATGGCGGAGAGATATTCATCCACTGCGGTCGCGGGCGAATGGCGGGAGTTTATGCAATGACGACACTGGTGGCAGGCGCGGATGGCTGCCCGCCGGGCTGGGCGGTGGTGCTGAAAGATATATCGGGACGCAAAGCTTCCGAGGTGACGGTCTGCGCCAATATGGCTGCTCTGTTGCGGCACCCAAAAATGCCCGCCTTGATCGCCGTGGACATGCCTATCGGCTTGCCGGAGCAGGTAGGCCCGGGCGGTCGCGGACCCGAGGTAGAGCTTCGCGCCTTGCTAGGCGACCGGAAATCCAGCGTTTTTTCAATCCCTTCGCGCTCATCGGTCTATGCCGCCAACTTCGAGGGCGCCTGTGAGGCCTCGCTCGCAACATCGGAGCCGCCTCGCAAGATCTCGATCCAGGCGTTTCACCTGTTTCCCAAAGTGCGTGAACTGGATGAATTGCTGCGCGCCGATCCGGGCCTTGTCACGATCATGCGGGAAAGCCATCCCGAAGGTGCCTTCATGGTGATGAACGGCCGGGAGCCGCTGTCCGAACCCAAGAAGATCAAATCCGCGATCAACGAGGCGGGAATCAACCAGCGCAAGACATTGCTGAGGGATATAGCCGGTTTCAGCGAGGATTTTCTCGACAGCAAACCACCCAAGGGCGTGGGCCTCGACGATTTCATGGATGCCTGCGCCTGCGCCTGGGTGGCCGAGAAGATGACGCGGGGCGAAGCCGTGTGTTTTCCGGAAAAGCCGCTGCGGGATGCGTTCGGCATTCCGATGGCGATCTGGGCGTAGTTTTTGCATCAGGATTTTTCATGAAACTCCCCGTCACCCGCTCCTCCATTCGCGTGGCCTACGCCCGCATCCAGCCCCATATCCGGCAAACGCCAGTCATCGCGCTTCCCGGTGGCGCTTTCGGGATCAACCGCGATCTCTCGCTGAAGCTGGAACTCTTCCAGCACGCGGGATCGTTCAAGCCGCGCGGGGCGTTCAACACGCTGACGTCCATGACAATGCCGAAAGCGGGCGTCGCGGCGGCATCCGGCGGCAACCATGGCGCGGCGGTGGCCTATGCCGCGCGGGCGCTGAAACAGAAGGCGCGGATTTTTGTGCCCGAGATTTCATCCCCTGCCAAGATTGCCAAAATCCTCGAGTTCGGGGCCGATGTGGTCGTGAAAGGCGCGCGGTACAACGACGCGCTTGAACTGTGCGAGGCCTATCAGAAGGAGAGCGGAGCTTATGGCATCCACGCTTTCGACGCATGGCCGACGATCGAGGGACAGGGCACCGTCGCGCTGGAATGGGAGAAACAGGCGAAGGGGCTGGACACTGTGCTTGTGGCCGCTGGCGGCGGCGGCCTGATCTCGGGCATGGCTATCTGGTTTGGCGGGCGGGTTAAGGTGGTTGGCGTCGAGCCCGAGGGCTCGAAGGCGCTCCATGCCGCGCTGAAAGCCGGGCGCTCCGTCGATGTCACGGTGGACAGCATCGCGGCGGATTCGCTGGGCGCGAAAAGCGTGGGTGACAAGGTTCATGCGGCCTGCGCGGCCAACGTGGAACGCGTCGTGCTGGTGCCGGATGAGGCGATCCGGCTGGCAATGCGCAAGCTCTGGTCGGAGATGCGCATCGCGGCTGAACCCGGCGGGGCAACAGCGCTGGCGGCGCTCTTGTGCGGTGCCTACAAGCCGATGAAGGGAGAGCGCGTCGGCGTGCTGGTCCGCGGCGGCAACGTCGATCTGGGCAAGCTGCCG
>CAXTUM010000320.1:0-4255 GCA_964247205.1 uncultured Beijerinckiaceae bacterium | reverse complement strand
GCGGCGGGCCACGAGAAACTGATAGCGCAGAAGACCGGCTTGCTGATTGACCCCTATTTCTCCGGCACCAAGGCGGCATGGATTCTGGATACTGTGAAAGGCGCAAGAGCGAAGGCCGAAAAAGGCCTTCTGGCGTTTGGCACGGTCGACAGCTTCCTCATCAGCCGCCTGACCAAAGGCAAGGTCCACGCGACAGACGCCACGAACGCTTCGCGCACCTTGCTGCTCAATATCCACAATGGACAATGGGATGACGAACTGCTGTCGATCATCAATGTCCCCCGCGCCATGCTTCCAGAGGTCAGGGATTGCGCTGCGGATTTCGGCTTGGCGGATGCCGAATGGTTCGGAGCTGAAATCCCGATTCTCGGCGTGGCGGGCGACCAGCAGGCAGCGACCATCGGGCAGGCGTGCTTTGAACCCGGCATGATGAAATCGACCTATGGCACGGGCTGCTTCGCCCTGCTCAATATCGGCGGCAAGGCCGTCCAGTCCAGGAACCGGCTGCTCACCACCATCGCCTACCAGTTTGGCGGCAAGCGGACTTATGCGCTGGAGGGCTCGATCTTTGTCGCAGGCGCCGCTGTGCAATGGCTGCGGGACGGGTTGAAGGTGATCACATCAGCATCTCAAACCGGGGCTCTCGCGAAGAAAGCCGACCCCAGCCAGCAGGTGATTCTGGTGCCTGCCTTCGTGGGACTGGGCGCTCCCTACTGGGATGCAGAATGCCGGGGCGCCGTCTTTGGCCTGACGCGCAGTACAGGTCCTGCAGAGATGGCCCGGGCGGCGCTCGAAAGCGTCTGTTTCCAGACGCGGGATCTCATCGAAGCGATGCGGGCGGACTGGAAGACTGCTGCGGGCGCCGACACTGTCCTGCGCGTAGATGGCGGCATGACGGCGAGCGACTGGACGATGCAGCGCCTCGCAGACATGCTGGATGCGCCGGTGGACCGCCCGAAAGTGCTTGAGACGACCGTATTGGGAGCGGCGTATCTCGCGGGATGGCAGGCCGGGCTTTACGGGCCGCCCGCAAGTTTCGCCAGAAAATGGAAACGGCAGAAGCGTTTCGAGCCCGCGATGGATGCGGCTACGCGCGACAGCAGCTACCGCGCATGGAAGGATGCCGTGAAACGGACTTTGGGCAAGGTGGGCGGATGAGTTTCATGGCCAAGATTGCTACTCTCTACCGCTATCCCGTCAAGGGGCTCTCGCCCGAACCGCTGGAAAGCGCTGTTCTGGAGTCAGGCACGCATTTCCCCGGCGACCGCATGTTCGCGGTGGAGAACGGCCCATCAGGCTTCGATCCCCGCGCCGCCGAACACATGCCGAAAATCAAATTCCTGATGCTGATGCGCAACGAGCGTCTGGCCCGGCTGAAGACGCGCTACGACGATGCCAGCGGTGTTCTCTCGATCAGTCAGGGTGGTCAGGTGGTTGCGGCGGGTGATGTGCGAACAACTGCGGGACGAGATGCGCTGGAAGCTTTCTTCACGACGCATTTCGCAGAGGAACTGCGCGGCGTTCCCCGTGTGCTGACAGCCCCGCCGGGCTTCCGCTTCATGGACAGCCGCAACGGATTTCTCTCGATCATCGACCTGGCCAGCGTGGCGGCGATTGCAACCGCCGCAGGACGCAAGGTGATTGATCCGCTGCGCTTCCGCGCCAATGTCTATGTGGACGGGCTGGGGGCCTGGGGCGAGTTCGATCTGGTCGGCAGGCAGGTGAAACTTGGCGGGGCGACACTCGAGATCATCAAGCGCATCGACCGCTGTGCGGCGACGGATGTCGATCCATCAACAGGCATCCGGGACCTCAGGGTGGTCGAACTTCTGGAACAGGGTTTCGCCCATCATGATTGCGGGGTCTATGCGCGCATCGTTTCGGGCGGCACCATCAAAAAGGGCGATCTGCTGACCGCCCTTTGAAATATCTCAAGCCTGATCCTCGCCATCCGTTTCAGGTGCGCCCTCGGCGCGCGGACGGCGGCGACGGCGGGTCCTGACGCGGACGTCGGCAGCATCGGCGTTATCGGGTTCGATCCCGGACGATGCTGTTTCATCGACAGCCATGATTCGTACCGGCGCTGTGATGAAGGAGGGCAATCCGGGTTGCTCCTCGGCCACGAAAGCAGGCGCTCCGCCTTCCGGTTGACGCTCGTCTTGAGGTGTGCGGTCCTCATAGGGGCGGCCATCTGACGGGCGTGCTTCGCCAACCGGACGATCACCGAAGTTGCGATCACGGCCGAAGCGCCTGTTCTGGCGGTCGCGGCCGCCCTGCTGGCGATCAGCATTGCGATCGCCGCGGTCATCGAAGGGACGGCGGTTGTCGAAGGGGCGATCCTGGCGGGGCGGACGGGGCTGGTACTGCGGCTGACCAGCTTCCAGTGCCTGACCCTCGGGCATGGGAGGCTGATCGCCGCCACCGGGAACATCGCCATAGCCCTGCTGGCCCTGCGGAGTGTAATTCCCGCCGCCGTTCTGGCCATTGACGCCATTAGACTGCTGGAAATTCTGCGGCGCCCGGAAGGTGAACCGGTCAGCGCCCGCAACCTCGAACTCATCCTCGTCATCGACGATTTCATCGGACACGGGATTGGGCAGGCCATTGGCCTGATTGTAGGCGACCTGCTGCGCATACTGGGCGGCCGCAATGATGCGGTAATAATGCTCGGCGTGCTGGAGATAGCTTTCGGCCATCACGGTATCACTGGATGTGTGGGCATCACGGGCGAGCTGAACGTATTTTTCAGCAATGTGCTGCGGCGTTCCGCGCACCTTCACGTCAGGTCCATTCGATTCGTAGGACCGCGTCAGGGGATTGGGTCCGCGCCTGCTGCCGCCCCCGCTGCTATTGTTGCTGCGGCCACCCCGCATGCGGTTCTTTTGTCCGGGTCTCATCCATTTTCCCTGTTTGGAAAGTGCATTCACATCAGTTCATGGCGTCCTGAAACGGATGCCGAGACGTCGCCAGGATCGAAGCCCGCAGCTGACGGTTTTTCTTGAGATTGATCCTAAGCGCCCCAACGCTTGCCCGGTCCCAAATCTGATTCGGTGATCAAAAGCCCCTTGAAACCATCCTTATTCGTGTTTTTGGAGGCTTCGCGGTGGAGCAAGCCATTTGCTCTACACCTGTTCTGGACTTCATGTATCCCGAAGCCAGGGCCTTGGCAAGGGAATTGATGCTGGATTGTCGATAGCGGTTAAGTTGTCCGGTTTTGGTAGCACATCATTTGTCCGCTACTTTGTGAGTTGGTCTGGCTTACCGAGCGGGTTCAGGCAGCCATTCTTTCTGTCTCGATAGCCCCTTTCTTACTGTATCTGCCGATGCATCGCTGTCCGAAGAAGATGGCGTGTGACCAGTCGTGATACTGGCGGACTAAACCGCCCCGTGTTTGCCGGAGACTATTTCGCTTGAGTCACGCCGCCAGCTTCTGCTCGTCGAGGACGGCGTAGTAGCGTTCCTCGGCTTCGACCGGCGGGATATTGCCGATAGGCTCCAGCAGCCGTCGGTTGTTGAACCAGTCCACCTATTCCGGCGTCGCGAACTCGACGGCTTCAAAGCTCCGCCACAGTCCGCGCCGGTGGATGACCTCTGCTTTGTAGAGGCCGTTGATGGTCTCTGCCAGTGCATTGTCATAGCTGTCGCCGAGGCTGCCGACGGAAGGCTCGATGCCAGCCTCCGCCAGCCGCTCGGTGTACTTGATCGAGGCGTATTGCGAGCCTCTGTCACTGTGGTGGATGAGCTTACTGCTTCAGACAGGCTGCCGCTCGTGCAGGGCCTGCTCCAGCGCATCCAGAACGAAGCTCGCATACGCCGTCCGGCTGGCCCGCCAGCGGACAACACGGCGGGCGTAGACGTCAATAACGAAGGCCACGTGGACGAACCCGCTCCAGGTGCGGACATAAGTGAAGTCGGACACCCAGAGCATGTGCGGTGCGGGCGCATGGAAGACCCGGTTCACGTGATCGAGCGGGCATTGTGCCGCCTTGTCTTGAACGGTGGTGCGCACCGGTTTGCCACGGATGACGCCGTGCAGCCGATCTTGGAGGAAACCGACACAATCGCCGCCCAGCGCGAGGGGTGCTCCGTCTCGTGGTCTAGCACTATCCACACCGCCCGCTCGCGCACTTCGGGAGAAAACTTGTTCGTCGTTTTGCTCATCATGGCTCCACCTTCTCAGGAGTTGGAGCCTCCGGAAAACCTAGGGCGGTTCATCCCGCAGCAAAGCGGCAATCTGAGTACATTCCGATCCTGT
>CAXTUM010000319.1:0-4258 GCA_964247205.1 uncultured Beijerinckiaceae bacterium | reverse complement strand
AAGCTCATCATCCGAATGGTTGAATGCAGTCAGTTCAATATCAAAAATGTCGGCGAGGCGGGCACTGTGATTCTTTGGTGCTGCGGAAACCGGCATGGCTGCCATATCCTCGGCAATCAGGTTTTCCATGGAAGACACGAAAGAACGGTTGTCCGCCTTCAGTGCGAGATGCGAGGCGACGACAGCGTGAAGGGGTCGGCTCAGCGAGCCGGAGGCATAGGATGCAAGCAGTGCATCCATAGCACCTGGCTGACCTTGAGGATTCACCATGAAATTCACCTTGCGACTATCCTGCGAATTCAAACTGCTTGTTCTCGGTCTTACGGAATAACCCTTCTCGCGGATCACACGGGTCCCCATAAGAATCAGTTGATTTAACAACGCATTGATTGAACTCAATCGCCGTGTGTATTTTCACGTATCCAGTGCGTGCTTGCGGTCGAGGCAATTGTGTTGGAACGGTTTCTCAGCCGCTGCAAGGATCAAAGATGGATACAACCCTGCTGTTCCGCGACGACTGGTATGCGCAAATGGCGCAGGCCAGGGTCGTGTCAATCACCGGACAGGGCGGCATCATTCTGGACCGGACTGTGTTCTATGCAACGGGCGGCGGGCAGCCCGGTGACGTCGGCTCCCTCACGAAACAGGATGGCGCGACAATCAGCATCGTCACGGCGGTCTGGGACAATCCTGAAAAGACGGTCGTGGCGCATATCCCGGCGGAAGGCGCCGCACCGCCGGCCGTGGGAGAGCGCGTTACGCTCCAGCTGGACTGGCCTGTCCGCCATGCCCGCATGCGCATGCACACCGCCCTGCACCTGCTCTCGGTTGCCCTGCCCTATGCTGTCACGGGCGGCTCGATCGGCGATGGTGAGGGACGGCTCGATTTCGATATTCCCGATGCCATCGAGAAGGAAACAATTCAGGCCAGACTGGATGCGCTGCTGGCTCAGGACGTTCCGGTCACCGATCGCTGGATCACCGATGCAGAGCTGGATGCGAACCCGGCACTGGTGAAGACCATGAAGGTGCAGCCCCCCCGCGGCTCCGGCCGGGTACGGCTTGTGGACATTGAAGGAATCGATCTCCAGCCCTGCGGCGGCACGCATGTGCGCCGGACCGGCGAGATCGGCCGCGTCGAGGTCACCAACGTGGAGAAGAAGGGCAAGCAGAACCGGCGCATCAGGGTGCGGCTGGTCTGAAATTCCCCATGCGCGAGACCGATCTCTATCTCCCCGTGAAGCGTTTCCTGGAGGCGCAGGGCTACGATGTGAAGGGCGAGATCCGCGAATGCGATGTTGTCGCGGTGCGCGCCGATGAGCCACCTGTCATCGTGGAGCTGAAGACATCGTTTTCGCTGCAACTGGTGTTGCAGGGCATCGACCGGCAGGCGATCACCGATGCCGTCTATCTTGCCTTCCCGCCGCCGAAGCGCCGCCAGCACGGCGATATCGTCAAGCTGTGCAAGCGGCTGGGCCTCGGAATCCTGCTGGTATCGGGCGATCACGTCGAGGCGCTCGCCGATCCGGCACCTTACCTGCCACGCAAAGCGGCCAGAAGAAAGGTGATGCTGCTGAAGGAGTTTGCGCACCGCGTCGGCGACACTACGGCTGGCGGGAGCGGGCGTGTGCCCCGCATGACGGCCTACCGGCAGGATGCATTGCGCTGTGTGGCGTTCATCGCGAAGCAGGGACCGACAAGACCTGCGGTTCTGCGCAAGGAGGCGGGCGTGGTGAAAGCCCCCGCGATGCTGCTCGCCGATGTCTATGGCTGGTTCGTGCGGGTGGAGCGCGGAGTTTACGGGCTTTCGCCGAAAGGAGAGGCTGCGCTGGTTGCGTTTTCGGATGTTATTTCGACTTTGTGAGCCGATTCATCTTGTCACAAGCCAATGTGACGCCCGTTTTAGCTTGACTTTGCAACAGTGGGCCCTGCTTCGCCACAGGAGTGCGCAGAAAGACCATCTTAAATAATTGAAATTGATAAAGAAAACTGACTATTATTGAGCTACAGCTGATTGTGGCAAAAATGCGGTAACTGAAAATTACTGCAACCACGAGATCGCTCTTTCATGCCCTCCGATGACCGTGAAAAGCGCATGGCTGGCCTTTGAAAGTACGATTACTGACTGCCTCGCAAAAGCGTATCCTTTATTGCACTGCAATATCGCAGTGAAAGGTGTTCCACTATGAGCGACTTAGCTCAGTCATACGACACTATCCACGAATCCAGTATTCCAAAACCAGCCCTCTCCGCACTCACACTGGGGTGTATCGGCGTTGTTTATGGGGATATCGGCACATCTCCGCTTTATGCCTTCCGGGAAGCCATGTCAGCTGCCGGAGGCATACAAACCAGCTTCCAGCCTGCTACGGTGCTTGGAATTCTCTCTCTGATCGTCTGGACGTTGATGATCATTGTAACCCTCAAATACGTTCTCATTCTGCTGAGGGCGGACAATCAGGGCGAAGGCGGCACACTTTCCCTTCTGGCGCTGGCGCAACGCGCGCTGGGAAAATCGACACCTGCCATTACGTTCCTTGGTATGGCCGGTGCTGCACTATTTTTTGGTGACGCGGTCATCACCCCGGCAATTTCTGTTTTGTCGGCCGTCGAGGGCCTCAAGCTTGTGACATCCAGCTTCGAGCCCTATGTGCTGCCGATTACAGTCGCAATCATAGTCGCACTATTCATCGTCCAGAGCCGCGGCACAGCTGCGCTTGCAGCGTGGTTCGGACCAGTCATGCTGGTATGGTTCGCCGTTATGGCGCTTGGCGGGCTGATACACATCATCGCCAATCCCTCGGTGCTGGCCGCCGCAAACCCTGTCTATGCCGTCAGTTTTCTTCTGGACCACGGCACGATCGGATTGATTGTTCTCGGTGCCGTGTTTCTGGCTGTTACAGGTGCCGAGGCGCTTTACGCTGATCTTGGCCATTTTGGCCGGAAGCCGATTCAATATGCCTGGATGTTCGTGGCATTCCCGGCACTTGTCCTGAACTACCTTGGACAGGGCGCCCTGTTGTTGGCTTCACCGACCACACTCGAAAATCCATTCTTCCTGATGTATCCGGAATGGGCGCTGCTGCCTGTGGTTGTTCTCGCGACGCTGGCAACGATCATTGCGAGCCAGGCCGTCATCACGGGTGCCTATTCGCTGACGCGCCAGGCGATCCAGCTGAAACTCTTGCCGCGTATGATCATGCGGCATACATCAGACGCCCATTCGGGCCAGATCTATCTGCCCGGCGTGAATGCAGTGTTGCTGTTCAGCGTTCTGGCGCTGGTTCTGGCATTCGGGTCCTCCAGCAAGCTGGCGAGCGCCTATGGCATCGCCGTCACAGGCACGATGGTAGTGACCGCCCTTCTGGCGATTGTAGTGGTCAACAAACACTGGCGCTGGCCTCTCTGGGCGGCAGTGGCTCTGATCTTGCCATTCCTTCTGGTTGACCTCGTATTTCTGGGAGCCAATCTCATGAAGATTCTCGATGGCGGCTACGTCCCGCTGATTCTTGCCGCTCTGGCCATCTTGCTGATGCTGACCTGGGTGAAAGGCGTTGCTTTCCTCGCGGCCAAAGACCGCAAGGCGGCTGTGCCACTAGTTAGTTTTCTGGCCTCGCTCGCCAAGAGCCCGCCACGGTCCATCCCCGGCACGGCTGTGTTCCTGACGGCGCATCCAGATCAGGTCCCCACGGCGATGCTGCACAGCCTCAAGCACTTCAAATCGCTGCATGAGAAGAATGTTATCTTGACGATCCGGACCGCAGATGTCCCGCGCATAGCCGAGGAAGGGCGGGCGGAAATCCACGAGATCGACGAGAGATTTCGCCAGATAGCCCTGACCTATGGCTACATGGACGAGCCGAACGTACCGCGTGCGCTGGCGCTCTGCAACTGTGTGGGCTGGACCTACGAGCCGATGACGACCTCGTTCATCCTGTCGCGCCGGGTGATGCGGCTGGCGGACCACAGTCCGCTTGCCAGCTGGCAGCGCAAACTGTTCATGCTGCTGTCGCGCAATGCGACCAGCGCGACAGACTATTTCGATATCCCGGCTAACCGGGTGGTCGAGATCGGGACGCAGGTGAAGGTGTGAGCGGGATGTGAGAACGGGCCAGGCAGGGGATCTTTCAAAGAAGGTCCCTTTCCTGTTTGTTTGCTTTCTTGCGTTTCTTCCCTTCCCTTTTCCCGCAAAGGCCGAAGCATTACTCCATGCATTGACTTGGGCGCGTCCATGCCCAACCAAACGTCCATGACAGAC
>CAXTUM010000318.1:0-4258 GCA_964247205.1 uncultured Beijerinckiaceae bacterium | reverse complement strand
CACGATCTGGTTGCGGAAGCCGCCATTCACGAATGAGGGATAGGAGCCGATGCTGACGCCGGTATGGGCTAGCGCGATCTCGCCCAGAACCTTGGCATAAATGCCCTCGGGCAGGCCGTTGGCATCGATGCTTTCCGCTATCATCTTCGTGCCGGTTGCAAGGCCGGGCGCGGCGTTATCCAGCATGGCCTGCATGATTGCGGGAACACCCGCCATGACGATGACGTTGCCGATACGGAAACCGGGCGCGCGGGATATCGGATTTTCGATCAGATCAGCACCTGCCGGGATACGCGCCATGCGCATCCTCGCCTCATTCAGATCACCCGGCTGATAGCGCTCCTGCAGCATCGCCACGGCGCGCGGATCATGATCGATCGTCACGCCAAATGCCTTCGCCACGCAATCCGCCGTGATGTCGTCATGCGTGGGTCCGATGCCGCCTGTGGTGAAAACATAAGTAAAACGGGCGCGCAGCGCATTCAGCGCCTCGACGACATCGGTCTCGTCGTCAGGCACGACCCTCACCTGCTTCAGGTCAATACCGATGTTGGTCAGATACTCCGCGATGTAGCCGATATTCTTGTCCTTGGTGCGCCCCGACAGGATTTCGTCGCCGATCACGAGGATGGCTGCGGTGATGACGGCTTTCGCGGGCTCGGACATGACGGCTCTGTAGCGGCGCTTGCTGTCCAATTTCAAGCGTCTTGCGGGGTTTCGCGCACAATGTCACAGGTCCGTGCGAAGGATGCCACATGCGTTTCCGCTTTCCCCTGGTCGAAGGCCGTCTTGTTCAGCGCTACAAGCGCTTTCTCGCCGATGTCGAACTGGATGACGGGACGGTCATCACGGCGCATTGCGCCAATCCCGGCTCGATGATGGGCCTGAAACAGCCTGGCTCCCGCGTTTTTCTCGCACCAGCCAGCAATCCCAAAGCGAAACTCTCCCATTCCTGGGAGCTGATCGAGGCGGACTTGCCGGGCGGCATACAACTCGTGGGCATCAACACGGCCAATCCGAACCGGCTGGCAGAGGAAGCAATCCTTGGCGGCCAGATCGCCGAACTCTCGGGCTACGAGGCCTTCCGCCGCGAGGTGAAATACGGCACAAACAGCCGCGTCGATATTCTCCTGACCGATCCCGGGAAGCCACCCTGCTTCGTCGAGGTCAAGAACTGCCATCTCATGCGGATCAAGGGCTTGGCGGAGTTTCCGGATTCAGTGACGGAACGCGGGGCCAAGCATATGGCGGAACTGGCGCGGGAAGTTGTTAGCGGTGGTCGCGCAGTCATGCTGTTCATCGTGCAGATGCAGGCCGAATCCTTCACGCTCGCGGCTGATCTCGATCCGGGTTACGTGAAAGCTTTCGAAATCGCCCGTTCATCCGGCGTTGAGGCACTGGCCTATACATGCCGCATCGGGCTGGACGAAATTGTCGTGGACCGGCGAATTCCGATCAGGATGTGACGTGTCATGACCAAACCGCATGAAAACCTCACGGGCGTCTGGCACGGGCTCTATTCCTACGCAGTTTACCGCGAGCCCGTGTATTTTGTGGCAACACTTATCGACACAGGATCGATGATCGCGGGCACGACCCACGAATCCGAAATCGGTGAATCCGGTGCCCCCCTGACTCTGTTTGCCTCCATTGACGGCCAGAAAAATGGTCATAGCGTCAGCTTCACCAAGGCGTACGACGGGTCAGCGGGCTGGGACCACAGCGTGGCTTATGACGGTGAACTCAACGCGGACTGCTCCGAGATCGAAGGGCAATGGACCATCGCCGGCAAGGCATCTGGCCGTTTCCTGATGATCCGCAACCGCGGCGTCACGGAAAGCGTGATGCGCAAGGCCTATGAAAAGGTGTGACAGATCGTCCTGCAGATTAGGCTCGCCAAACGTGCGAATCCGCGTAGTCTCAACTCTATCGTCAACAACGGAAGGAGGTGATCCTATGTCTCATTGTTCCATGAACGGGTCGTTCAGCAACCCGGAGTGCGGATCGCTATCGCACTGGGTGATCACGCTTCGCTGACGGAAACCCCATCGCGAACAACGGAAAAGCCGCCAGATATGGCGGCTTTTCTTGTTTATAATCAGCGCCTTACTGATTAAGGCAGATTCTTCATCTCACCGCTCATAGATCAGATTGTTCTTTGTCTCCTGCACCACCTTGTAGCCGTTGAAGGCCAGCAGCTTCGGCATATCCACATGCCAGCGGTCCCCGCCACGCTCCATGATCAGCAGGCGCGGCCAGAGAGATTCAGGCGCCTCGCCGAAGAATGTTTCCAGAATGATATCCTCGGCCCCCTCCGTATCAAGCTTGGCCGCATCGACATGGGTGAAACCCTGTTCCTCGATCAGGGTCAGCAGGCGCTTGGCCGGGACCTTGATGCTGCCCGCTGTTGACACTTCCGACATGATCTTCAGGCTGGATTCGCCCTTGTTGCCAGGATCGACGAACAACGTCAGTTCGCCCTCCTTGTCCGCTACGGCGCAGGCCACCGCCTTGACGCTGGGAAAGGGATTGAGGCGCAGGTTATAGACAAGCCGCTCGTAGATATCAGGCTGCGGCTCGATGGCCAGCACGCGGGCCGTGGGTCCTGCATGGGCCGCAACGAACAGCGAATATCCCCCGATATTCGCACCAATATCCAGGAAAACGAAACCATCGGTCAGGCGTGCCTTCAGTGCCGCCAGTTCCTCCGGATCAAAGAACTGCGGCGTGAACAGGATGCGCTTCTCGCAAACATTGCGATAGGGATAGAGCCGCATCCGCGCGCCCAGCGCCTCGGTATCCACCGGATCGCCGCCCAGCTTGGCGATGGCCAGCCGCCGGAGCGCGAAAGCCTTGCGGCGGCTCCACCAGTCCGGCCCTGCTGCGCGCGTGCTGGCGAGAATGCTCCCGACCATGCCTTTTGCCGCATAGGCACCGTAACCGCCCTGCTCTGCCGTTCTGTCAGTCAAATCCAGTCCTCACGAAAACGCGATGCACCCCCGTGTTGTCACGGGATTGGATAGCGGCCTGACCTCGGCTATATGCGCCAACAGAACTGAATTCAAACAGGACATGATGACATCAGTCGAGCAGACCACTTCTGACCGCCGCAAGCCAGGCCATATCAAGCTGCATGGACCGGACGATTTCATTGCCATGCACAAGGCTGGACGTCTTGCGGCTGAGGCGCTGGATTTGATGGTCGGCGTCGTCAAACCGGGCGTTTCGACCGAGGCCATCGACAAAATGGTCTTCGAATTCGGCATGGACCACGGTGCATTTCCCGCCACCCTGCAATACCGGGGCTACACAAAATCCTGCTGCACGTCGGTCAATCATGTCGTTTGCCACGGCATTCCCGACGACAAGCCGTTGCGCGAAGGCGATATCGTCAACATCGATATCACCCTCATTGTTGATGGCTGGCATGGTGATTCGAGCCGCATGTATTGTGTCGGCGAAGTGCCCAGACGCGCTGAACGCCTTGTGGAAGTCACCTACGAATCGCTGATGCTCGGCCTTGGCGCGATCAAGGCAGGTGGTCATCTCGGCGATATCGGCGCGGCCATTCAGGCGCATGCAGAGAAGGAGCGCTGCTCCGTCGTGCGCGATTTCTGCGGTCACGGCGTCGGCAGGCTGTTCCACGACGAGCCCAACGTGCTGCATTACGGCAGGCGCGGTGAAGGACCGCAGCTCAAGACCGGCATGATCTTCACTGTTGAGCCCATGATCAATCTTGGCCGCCCGCATGTCAAAATCCTGTCCGACGGCTGGACCGCTGTCACCCGTGACAGGTCGCTCTCCGCCCAGTTCGAGCACACCATCGGCGTGACGGAAACAGGCTGCGAGATATTCACGCTCTCGCCGAAGGGCTGGGACAACCCCGTAACGGCCGGCCGTGGCTGAGGCCGACGATCTTGCAGGACATCGAGAACGCCTGAGAGTGCGCTTCACGGCAGGCGGCGCCGATGCGTTGCCGGATTATGAGCTTCTGGAACTTCTGCTCTTCCGGTCCCTGCCGCGCCGGGACGTCAAACCCATCGCCAAACGGCTGATTGCGCGCTTCGGCTCCTTCGCGGAGGTGCTTTCCGCACCGGTCGAGCGGCTGGTAGAAATCGACGGCATAGGTGAGAGCGCCGCCATTGATCTCAAGATTGCCGCCGCTGCAGCACAACGATGCAAAAATCCGCTGTAGCGGGAAACATCTAATGCTGTTGTGTTTTTCAGCACTTTGTTCAGTTGCAATAGGTTAGGGGAG
>CAXTUM010000317.1:0-4276 GCA_964247205.1 uncultured Beijerinckiaceae bacterium | reverse complement strand
ACCTTTCGTGACGCACGGGCCGCAGGCGGATGAGCCTGACAGCCTTGTCGTGCATTTTCCCGATACACAGCCGCTGGTGCTGGATTCAGGCGCCGCCATCGCGCCGCTGCAAATTGCCTATCAGGCCTATGGCGCGCTGAACGCCGGCAAATCCAATGCGGTGCTCGTTTGTCACGCTCTCACGGGCGACCAGCATGTGGCGAATGACAATCCGGTCACCGGCAAGCCGGGCTGGTGGGAAACGCTGATCGGTCCGGGCAAGATCATCGATACAGACCGCTATTTCGTCATCTGCTCCAATGTCATAGGCGGCTGTCTGGGCAGCACGGGTCCTGCTTCCACCAATCCCGCGACAGGCAAGCCCTACGCGCTGGACCTGCCTGTCGTGACGATCCGCGACATGGTGCGGGCGCAGGCCATGCTGATCGATCATCTGGGCATCGATACGCTTTTCGCCGTTGTCGGCGGCTCCATGGGCGGCATGCAGGTGCTGGAATGGGCGGCAACCTACAAGGACCGCGTTTTCGCCGCGATGCCGATCGCGACCGCCGCCAAGCATTCCGCCCAGAACATCGCCTTTCACGAGGTGGGCCGTCAGGCCGTGATGGCCGATCCGGCCTGGGCGGGCGGACGCTATCGCGAGCAGGGCCAGCGGCCGGAAAAGGGGCTGGGCGTGGCGCGCATGGCCGCGCATATCACCTATCTTTCGGAGCCCGCGCTGCAACGGAAGTTCGGTCGCAAGCTGCAGGACCGCGCGGCACCCACCTTCTCGTTCGATGCGGATTTTCAGGTGGAAAGCTACCTGCGCCATCAGGGCTCCAGCTTCGTCGAGCGGTTTGACGCCAACAGTTACCTCTACCTGACCCGCGCCATGGATTATTTCGACCTGGCGGAGGACCACGGCGGCGTGCTCGCCAAAGCCTTCGAGGGCACCAAAGCCCGCTTCTGCGTGGTGTCCTTCACCTCGGACTGGCTGTTTCCCACAGCAGACAGCCGTGCTCTGGTGCATGCGCTCAATGCCGCCGGCGCACTGGTCTCGTTCGTCGAGATCGAGAGCGACAAGGGGCATGATGCGTTCCTGCTGGAGGAGCCGGAGTTCTTCGCCACGCTGCGTGGGTTTGTTGCGGCGGCGGCGAAGGCGCGGGGGCTGGTATGACCATCTCGGATCCCCACCTGAACGCAGGCTCCGGCGCGCGCGTCGATCTGCTGATGATCGCGGACATGGTGGAGCCTGGTTCCCGCGTGCTGGATGTCGGCTGTGGCGACGGCACGCTTCTCAAGCTGCTGGCGGAGGGCCGGGGCGTGGACGCGCGGGGTATCGAACTCTCCCGCGAAGGCGTCGCCAGATGCGTGACAAGCGGTCTGGCCGTCATCCAGGGCGATGCAGACACGGATCTCGTGGAATATCCTGATGATTCTTTCGATTATGTCATCCTGTCCCAGACGATTCAGGCCACGCGCAATCCGCGCCGCGTACTGGAGCAGATGCTGCGCGTGGGCCGCCGCGCCATCGTCTCCTTCCCCAATTTCGGCCACTGGCGCGTGCGCCGCGACCTGCTGCTGAAAGGCCGCATGCCGGTGACGGAGAACCTGCCCGACGCCTGGTACGAGACGCCGAACATTCATTTCTGCACGATCCACGATTTCTACGACCTGGTGAAGGAAATCGGCGCCGTCACCGAACGCGCCCGCGCGCTCGATGCCTCGGGCAAGCCGCTGCGTCTCAACGCGCCGTGGTGGTTCTGGAACGTGTTCGGCGAACAGGCGGTGTTTCTTCTGAAGCGAGGGTAAGGCTCACCCCCACTCGAACATCGGCCCGCCCTTGTGCGCCGGGTATCCATACCCATTCACAAGCACCAGATCGATATCCTCCGGTCGCGCCACGATTCCCTCACGCAGGATTGCCTGCCCCTCGGCTTTCATCGCGGCCAGCAGCGCATCGCGGATTGTGGCGCGGTTGCGCATGACCTGCGGAATGTCTTTCGCCACGGCGTAATTGCTGATCAGCGCCTTGACCGCAGGATCTGGCGTCCCGGCCCGCGCGCCATCGGCATAGGCATACCAGCCCTTGCCGTTCTTGCGGCCCAGCCGCCCGTCCTCCATCAGCACCTCGACGAGGCCCAGTTGTCTTCCATCCGACGAGAAAGCGGGCCTCAGCTGGCGGTTGGCATAGGCGATCTCGAGTCCCGCCATGTCCTGCACGGCGAAGGGTCCCATGGGAAAGCCGAAGTCGGTCATGGCGGCATCGACCTCTTCAGGCGCTGCCCCTTCCTCCACCATCGTCTCGGCCACGATGCGATAGGCCTTCAGAATGCGGTTGCCGCAGAAACCCTCGCAAACACCGGTGACAATGGGAATCTTGCCAAGTTTCCGTCCCACGGAGATGCCTGTCGCCAGCACCTCCGGCGCAGTGCGCGCCGCACGCACCACCTCCAGCAGCCGCATGATATGGGCGGGCGAGAAGAAATGCAGGCCAAGAAACCGCGCGGGATCGCGCAGGCCTGCCGCAATGGCGTCGAGATCGAGATACGACGTGTTGGACGCCAGCAGGCAATCCGGCCGCACCACCGCTTCGAGCGCGGCAAAGACCTGATGCTTGACCGCCATGTCCTCGAACACGGCTTCGATCACCAGATCGCAGGCTGCAAAAGCCGCGAAGTCGGTGGACATCGTGAGATGCCCGTCAAGCAGAAGCCGCTTCTGCACTGACAACCGCCCGGATTTGACCGCCGCGTCCTTCAGTTCCGCCAGCCGCATCCGCCCACGCTGGAGAGCCTCCACGGATCCTTCGACAACCACCACGTGATAGCCCGCATTCAGCGCCGCAAAAGCGATGCCGCACCCCATGAGGCCCGCGCCGACAACGCCGATGGTTCTCACTGGAGCAGGCGTGATGCCCTCCAGCTCCGGCAGGCGTCCGGCGTCGCGCTCTGCCAGAAACAGGCGGCGCAGGGCTTTTGCTTCGCGGCTGGAGCGCAGGAAGATGAAGGTCGCGCGCTCTTCCGCCACGCCCGCCGCGTAGTCAACAGGTGCCGTCATCTCCATAAGCTCAAGCGCGGCAAGAGGCGCTGACTGCCCTTTGGCGGCCTTGCGCACCTCGGCTCTGAGCGCTTCTATCGTGTCCGGATCAGGCCTCGCGGCATGCTTTGCTTCAGTTGCGGCGGAGGCTGGATAGGCCGCGCGATCCAGCGCTGCGCCGCAGGTGATGAGCGCCATCGCCGCTCCGGTCACGTCCGTATCGGCAATCCGGTGGATCAGGCCATGCCGCATTGCCTCATGCGCGTCGATGGTCCTGCCTGAAGTGACGAGACGAACCGCCGTGTCGAAATCGGTCATGCGCATGATGCGCTGCGTGCCGCTGGCACCCGGAATCAAGCCGATCCTGACCTCTGGAAAACCGAGCACGGTCCCCGCCAGCGCAACACGCGCCCGGCAGGCCAGAGCAATCTCCAGCCCGCCTCCGAGCACGCTGCCGTAGAGCGCGGCGACCAATGGCTTGGCCGAGGCAGCAATGGCGGCGATCACCGCCGGCAGCTGCGGTTCTTCCAGCGGACGGTCCATCTCGCGCATGTCCGCACCGGCGATGAACGTGCGGCCCGCTGTCGTGATGACGGCGCCCGCAACCGCGGGATCAGCATTGATTCCACGCACTGCCGCGATCAATCCGGCCCGGACAGGAGTCGCCAGCGCGTGCACCGGCGGATTGTCCACCGTAATGACCGCAATGGTGCCGTGAATTTCGGTTCTGACCGGAAGCATGGGCTCTCAATCCACAAGTATCTGATCACGCTAGAGGATTCATCCAGACCGATGTTGTCAAGTATTTGACAACAGGCGCCCTGAACCCTGCCCGGACGGAAAATCACGTGTTCTATCTGTGGTATCTCCTTGAAATCATGAAAAATTCTGTTCGGTGGGATGACAAATTCCGTCACAGTTCCTAGTTATAGCGGCACAGGAAGCACCGGGGCAAAACCCGTATCGCGCCTGAGGAGGATGAGATTTCGATGTCACCCGAAGAGAAAAACGTCATTGGCGGCATTTTCGAGCGTCTGAAAGGGGCTGCGAGCGCGCCCCGCGATGCCGAAGCCGAGAAGTTCATCGCGGACCAGATCAAGGCGCAGCCCTACGCGCCTTATGTGATGGCCCAGTCGATCTACGCGCAGGAGCAGGCGCTGACCGGCATGCAGCAGCAGGTCGAGCAGTTGCAGGCACAGGTGCGGCAGCTTGAAGCCTATGCGCAGCAGGTGCAGCAACAGCAGCAGCAGAGCAGCGG
>CAXTUM010000316.1:0-4282 GCA_964247205.1 uncultured Beijerinckiaceae bacterium | reverse complement strand
GCGCAGCTCATGGCCACCGTGCCGGATGCGCTGCCGCCGGAATATGCCGAGGAATTGCAAAAGCTGCAGTCAGAGGCACCGCCAATGGGCTGGGCCTTCGTCAAGCGGCGTATGCAGACAGAGCTTGGTGCGGGATGGGAAAGCCGCTTCGGCTCATTCGACAAGACGCCAGCCGCAGCCGCTTCGCTCGGGCAGGTGCATCGCGCAACGACCAAGGATGACCAGCATCTCGCGGTAAAGCTGCAATATCCTGATATGCAATCCGCCGTTGAGGCCGATCTCAACCAGTTGCAGATCCTTTTCGCGCTGCACCGCCAGATGGACAAGGCTATCGACACGAGCGAAATCTTCAAGGAGATCGGCGCGCGGGTGCGCGAGGAACTGGATTACGAACGCGAAGCGAAGCACGCACGCCTCTATGCGGATGTGCTGGCGGATGAGCCGCTGGTGCGCGTCCCCGGCGTCCATGCCGATCTTTCGACGCCGCGTCTGCTGACGATGAACTGGCTCGCCGGCAACAAGCTTCTGTCCTACAAGGAGCACAGCCAGGAGGCGCGCAACCGCATCTCCGAAGCCATGTTCAAGGCATGGTGGCTGCCGTTCTCACGCTACGGCGTGATCCATGGCGATCCGCATCTGGGCAACTACACCGTGTTCGAGGAAGATGGCGAACCCGGCGGCATCAACCTCCTGGATTATGGCTGCGTCCGCATTTTCCCGATCAAATTCATGGGCGGCGTGCTGGATCTCTACATGGGACTGCTCACCAACGACGAGGCCCGGCTGGTGCATGCCTATGAAACCTGGGGCTTCAAGAACCTGAAGAAGGAACTGATCGAAGTCCTGAATATCTGGGCACGCTTCATTTACGGCCCGATTCTCGATGACCGGGTTCGCACCATCGCCGATGGCGTCAAGCCGGGCGAATACGGGCGCAAGGAAGCCTTCCACGTGCATCAGCAGCTGAAACTTAAAGGGCCTGTGACAGTGCCGCAGGAATTCGTCTTCATGGATCGCGCCGCCATTGGTCTGGGCGGGGTCTTCCTGCATCTGGAAGCACGGTTGAATTTCTACCAGCTCTTCAATCAGGCCATCGAGAATTTCTCGCTTGACGAAGTCGCGAGAAAGCAGAAAGCGGCGCTGGCGGCTGTCGGGCTCACTTCCAGCCCATGACATCAATGACAGCCGGTCCCAGAATGACAACGAAAAGCACCGGCAGGAAGAAGACGATCATCGGCACAGTCAGTTTTGGCGGCAATGCTGCGGCCTTCTTTTCTGCTTCGTTCATGCGTTGATCGCGGAATTCCTGCGCCAGAACGCGGATTGCACTGGCGATAGGCGTTCCGTAGCGCTCGGCCTGAATCAATGCCATCGCAACGGATTTGACCCCGTCGAGACCCGTGCGGGCACCCAGATTTTCGTAGGCTTGGCGACGGTCCGAGAGATACGACAGCTCTGCTGTTGCAAGGGTCAGTTCTTCAGCCAGCGGGATCGATTGCACGCCGATCTCAAGCGCCACCTTGCGAAATGCCGCCTCGGTCGACATGCCAGACTCGACGCAGATCAGTGTCAGATCGAGCGCATCGGGAAAAGCACGGCGGATCGAAGCCTGCCGCTTCGATATCTGGTTGCCGATGAACAGCTCCGGCAGCTTGATGCCAGCATAGATCGCCGTCACTGACACCAGAACCTTCATGATGAAGGTGTCCTCCATGACACCGAAGGCATAAATCACTCCGCCCACGAACGTCAGCATCGGCATGACCAGGCGAAAGAAGATGAACGTGTACTCTGCCTGCTGGCCACGGTATCCAGCCATCAGCAACCGCGCCTTGGCGTCATCCGTCCCAAGCCAGCTCGCAAGATTGAAATCATCCACCAGCTGGCGGATATAGGCCTTGCCCTCCTGCCGCAGCGGGCCGCGCTTGCCATTCTCGCCTTGATTGAGCCGCTCACGCTCCCGGGCGCGGATGCGGTCCCGCTCCAGAGCCACGTCCTTCATGCGCTGCCCCAGTTCCTCCTTTTCGAGATAAGGCAGGGCCAGCGTGACGACGGCAGCGGCAGCAGCAATGCCCGTCAGGATCATCGCGAGAAAAGAAGGGGTTACGAGCTTGCCGACGATCAGGTCAAACATTGTGGCTGCCTGCTAGATTTCAAAATTGATCATGGTTTTCATCATGATCACGCCGCACAACATCCAGAAAGCGGAACCAAGCAGCATCAAATGCCCTTGGTGGGTCGTGAACAAGGGATTCAAGAAGCCGGGGCTGGCGGCCTGAAGCATCGACGCCACGATGATCGGCAGTGAGCCGATGATCCATGCAGACGCCTTGGCCTCCATGCTCATGGCCTGCACCTTGGCCTTCATCTTCTTGCGCTCACGCAGGACGCGCGACAGGTTGCCCAAAGCCTCTGACAGATTACCGCCAGCTTTCGACTGGATCTGGATGACGATGACAAAAAAGTTCGCATCCTGGATGGGCATGCGCTTGAACAGCCGTCCGCAGGCATCACTGACAGAGAGCCCGACGGCCTGCGCGTCAACAATCGCCCGGAACTCCGACTTGAGTGGGTCGCGTGCCTCGCTTGCGATGATCCGCAAGCAATCGCCCAGTGGCAGGCCGGACTTGATGCCGCGCACGATGATGTCGATCGCGTTGGGGAATTCCTCAATGAACTTGCCAATACGCCGTTTCTTTTTCCAGCTTAGAAACCAGCGGGGCAATCCAAGTCCGCCGATCAGCAAACCCATGCCTCCAGCCAATGGCTCACCCGACAGGAAGAACAATGCCACACCGAACAGCAGGGCACAGGCAGCGCTGATCATGTAGAATTTCTTCTCATCCAGATCGAGACCAGCCTGATCAATCCGGTCCCGCAACGTCAGTGTCCGCTTTGCAGTTTCACGCTGCTCCAGCTCCTTCAGGCTGTCCACAACACTTTTCTTGCGGCTGCTGTTGAGATCCGCGATGCGATCTGCTGCACGCTTTTGATGGCCATCACGGCTATAGGCGTCAACGCGCTTTTCAGCCTTCGCTTCCCCAGAAAGATAGGGATATGCAAAGACGTAGAACACGGCTCCTGCAGAAATGGACGCAAGTACAGCGATGGCGATGAGATTAAAATCCACGGATGCCCCTTAGTCGCTCTTCTTGTCTTCGGCTGCATCAAGTGCCGCCGCCAGCTGTTTCTCGACACCGTAGTAGCGCGCACGGTCCCAGAAGCGCGGGCGACCGATGCCCGTTGATTTGTGCTTGCCAATGAGCTTGCCGTTCGCGTCTTCACCTTCAATGTTGTAGGTCATGAGATCCTGCGTGACGATCACATCGCCTTCCATGCCCATGACTTCGGTAATATGCGTGATGCGGCGTGAGCCATCACGCAGACGCGCAGCCTGAACGATGACGTCAATCGATGAGGTCATCATCTCGCGGATGGTTTTGCTGGGAAGGGAGAAACCACCCATCGTGATCATGGATTCGATACGGGAAAGCGCCTCGCGCGGTGTGTTGGCGTGCAGCGTGCCCATCGATCCGTCGTGGCCCGTGTTCATGGCCTGCAGCAGATCGAACGCCTCGGGACCACGGACTTCGCCGACGATGATGCGCTCAGGCCGCATGCGGAGGCAGTTCTTGATCAGATCGCGCATCGTCACGGTGCCCTGCCCTTCCAGATTGGGCGGACGTGTTTCAAGCCGTACGACATGCGGCTGCTGGAGCTGCAGTTCGGCCGCATCCTCACAGGTGATGACGCGCTCGTCATCCTCGATGAAGTTCGTGAGACAGTTCAGCAATGTGGTCTTGCCAGAACCGGTGCCGCCCGAGATCACGACATTGCAGCGGACCTTGCCGATGATCTTGAGTATCTCTGCCCCTTCGGGCGAGATCGAGCCGAAACGCATCAATTGGTCAAGCGTCAGCTTGTCTTTCTTGAACTTGCGGATGGTGAGCGCCGCACCATCAATCGCCAGCGGGGGCGCGATGACGTTGACGCGCGAACCGTCAAGCAGGCGTGCATCGCAGATCGGCGAGGCTTCGTCGACGCGTCGGCCGACCTGACTGACGATGCGCTGGCAGATGTTCATCAGCTGGGGACCATCACGGAAGCGGATGTTGGTCAGCTGGATCTTGCCTGCAACTTCGATGTAGGTTTTCTCCGGTCCGTTGACCATGATGTCAGCGATATCGTCCCGGGCCAGCAAAGGTTCCAGAGGCCCGAAGCCCAGAACATCGTTGCAGATGTCATCGAGCATTTCCTCCTGCTCGGAGATCGACATCACGAG
>CAXTUM010000315.1:0-4283 GCA_964247205.1 uncultured Beijerinckiaceae bacterium | reverse complement strand
AATCAACGACGATGGCCTTCGCATCGCGCTGCATCATGGTTCGCTGGAGGTGGGCCAGCGGCGCAAGGTTGAGGCGGCGATGGGCGCGGGCGGGCTTGACGCCATCGTCTGCACCGCGACGCTGGATCTTGGCATCGACTGGGGCGATGTCGATCTCGTCATCAATGTCGGCGCGCCCAAGGGAGCGAGCCGCCTGCTGCAGCGGGTGGGCCGCGCCAACCACCGGCTGGATGAGCCATCGAAAGCCATCCTCGTGCCGTCCAACCGCTTCGAGGTGCTGGAATGCCGTGCGGCCGTCGATGCGGCACAGGCAGGCGAGCAGGACGCCGCTGTCAGCCGCATCGGCGCGCTGGATGTGCTGGCGCAGCATGTGCTGGGCATGGCCTGCACATCACCGTTCCTGGCGGATGATCTCTACGGCGAAATCACTTCCGCCGCGCCCTATGCATATGTGGACCGCGCAACATTCGATGCTGTGCTTGGTTTCGTGGCCACCGGCGGTTACGCGTTGAAAAGCTACGAGCGTTTCGCGAAGATCCGTCAGGACAAGGACGGGTACTGGCGGGCCGCCAATCCGCGCGTTATCCAGCAGTACCGCATGAATGTCGGCACCATCGTGGAAGCGACGATGCTGAAGGTCCGCTTCGGGCGCAGGGGGCGGGGCCCGATGACGGGCGGGCGCGTGATCGGCGAGGTCGAGGAGTATTTCGCCGAGACGATGGTGCTTGGCGACACGTTCGTCTTCGGCGGCGAGGTGCTGAAATTCGAGGGTATTTTCGAGGACAGCGTGCTTGTGTCGCGCGCGGCTCCGAAGACCGATCCCAAGGTGCCGAGCTATGCGGGTGGCAAATTTCCCCTCTCCACGCATCTCGCGGCACGCGTGCGCACGATGCTCGCCGATCCCTTGAGCTGGACCGCGCTGCCGGATCAGGTTTCTGACTGGCTGCGGCTGCAACAGGATAAAAGCGTGCTGCCAAAGGCGGGCGACATGCTGGTCGAGACCTTTCCGCGCGGCGGGCGGTTTCATCTCGTGGCCTATCCGTTCGAGGGCAGGCTGGCGCACCAGACGCTCGGCATGTTGCTGACGCGGCGGCTGGAGCGGGCGAGGATGAAGCCGCAGGGTTTCGTCTGCAACGATTATGCGCTGTCGGTCTGGGGGCTCAGCGATATCTCGGTGAAGTCCTTGCAGGAGCCGGGGTTTATCAACCGGCTCTTCGATCAGGACATGCTGGGAGATGACCTTGAGGAATGGCTGGCGGAAAGCGGGCTGATGAAACGCACGTTCCGCTATTGCGCCGTGATCGCGGGTTTGATCGAGCGCAAATTTCCGGGACAGGAAAAGCGCAGCCGCCAGGTCACGATGTCGACCGATCTGGTCTATGATGTGCTGCGCTCGCACGAGCCGGGGCACATTCTGTTGCGTGCCGCGCGGGCCGACGCAGCGACAGGGCTTCTCGATATCGGGCGATTGAGCGATATGCTCTCACGCATCAGGGGGCGAATCATCCACAAGCCTCTGGAGCGTGTGTCGCCGCTGGCGGTGCCGGTTCTGCTCGAGATCGGCCGCGAGGCGGTCTATGGCGAAGCGGCGGATGCGCTGCTGGAGGAAGCGGCGGGCGAGATGATGGCGGAAGCGATGGGGAGCAGGACCTGAGTGAGTGCAGCGCAAACCGCAGCCTTTACCGGTAACAACACCATGACCATGGCTGTCGTGAACGGTGCCGCGCTGCACCTTGATCATCACGGTGCGGTCTGGTGGCCTGCGGAGCGCACGCTCATTGTCGCCGACATGCATCTTGAGAAAGGCTCGGCCTTTGCCGCGCGCGGCCAACTGCTTCCGCCCTATGATAGCGCCGTGACGCTATCCAAGCTGACGCGGGTGATCGCCCGCCATCGCCCGCAACGGCTGATCGCGTTGGGCGACAGCTTTCATGACGTGGGTGCGGGCGCACGCATGGACGAAGCGGTCTTTGCAGCCCTGTCAGCGCTTTCGGCCAGCCTCGAGATGATCTGGATCACCGGCAATCATGATCCCGAGATTCCTTCCGGTCTTCCGGGTATGCGCATTGCAGGACTGGTGCTGGGTCCGCTGACCTTCCGGCACGAGCCGCAAAAAGGATCACAGCCCGGCGAGATCGCGGGGCATCTTCATCCTGCCGCCAAGGTGGTGAGCGAGCGCGGCAAGGTGCGCCGTCCAGCTTTTGTCACGGATGGAAGCCGCATGATCCTGCCGGCGTTCGGGGCCTATGCGGGAGGCCTGAACTGCATGGATCAGGTGATTGCGGGATTGTTCGACACGCAGATGATCACCGCCCATGTCTGCGGCGGCTCGCGGGTTTATGCGGTGAGCGGGAAGCGGCTGGCGGGGTCCTGAGCTTTACCGCACCACACCCGCGACAGCCACCAGACAAGCCAGCACCACCGCGGCAGTCAATCCGCGCCGGAGCTTGCGATACCAGACGGGCACGCCGATCTTTGGCAATTTCTCATCTGCAAAACCCAGTAGGAGGATCATCACAGGCAATACAGCCAGTGCCATCATCGTGGGGCCCAGCAGAGTGAACCAGGCAGCAACGGACGGGGCAACAGATACGCAAAAGGCCCGGGCCTGAAGCCCAGTATCCGCGATGCGCAGCGCGAAGCCCCAGCGCACGCCGCCGAGAAACGACAGGATCACCGCACCATAGGCCACCATTGCCCGGGCCGGATCATCGATCAGCGGCAAGGTCACTCCGGTCCAGATCACGAACACGCAGGCGACGAACGGAACCAGCCCGCCTAGGCCGAGCAGCAGAGGGGAAAGGGGGATGCGTTCGTCGGTCATGGCTACCGTGGTTCAATCCCGGCGGAAGGCATAATTCGCGAGCCAGCCGAAACCTAGCGCCAGCAGCACCGTGAACAGCCCGTAGAGCCATGGCTGGCTGAAGGCGGCGGCGGCTACCTGTGCCTCGAAGCCGGTTTTCACCACCTCGAAATCCGTCTTTTCCGTCGCGAGCGGCGCGCCATCCGAGAGCAGCGTGACCGTTGCCTCGTAATTGCCCAGAGGCGCGGTTGCCGGGAGGCTGATCGCGGCGCGAAACAGGCCGGGGGCCAGGAACACGACTCCCTTGTCATTGGACTGGAACAGACGGGCGTTCGATTTCAGGCGGATCAGGGCGTTGTGGAAATATTGCTTGCGCTCTTCCGATCCTGTTGCGCCGCCGCCGCGTGCAGACACCGTTTCCATCAGGCCGAGCTGGAAACGCTCGCGCATCGGCTCGCTGGAAACCTCGGCGAGGGGGCGTGATGAATGGATCGCGAGATAACCCGGAAGTCCGACATATTTCTGCTGGTCTGCATTCACCCAGATCGGGCCGACACGCAGTTTCTCGCGCACGGTGAAGGGGCTGACCGGCCCTTTGACTGTCACGACGATATCGTAGGTGCCGGCACGGGAAACGCTGACAGAATCACGCTCGATGGCGCCGAACAGCACCAGCTCCGCGCCGGTGTAACTCGATGTGATGAGCACGCGGCTTGAGGAGACGGAGGTGATCAGCCGCTCGGCCTGCGCCTGCGTGATCAGGCCCATCATGCCAGCAAAGGCAAGGACCAGCCGGATCATTGGCGTGTCTCCTGCTGCTGTTCGATGGAAAAGGGCTCATTGGGTTTGACGCCTATCTCGATGGCGAAACGCACGGCAACGCCGAAGACGAGAATAGCGAGCAGCAGCCTGAAATGCTCGCCTTTCAGGTTCTGCCCGGCGCGTGCGCCGAACTGGGCGCCGATGACGCTGCCTACGATCAGGATCAGGGCGAGCACGAAATCGACGGACTGGTTGGTCACGGCATGCAGCATGGTGGCCGTGATCATCGTGAACAGGATCTGGAAGAGGGATGTGCCGACCACAACTGCCGTGGGAACCCGAAAGAAATAGATCAGCGCGGGTACCACGATGAAGCCGCCGCCAATGCCCAGAACCGCACCTGCGAAACCGATGAACAGACCAAGCGCGATCACCGGCACTATGCTGATCATCAGGCCGGATCGCTCGAACCGCACCGGGAAAGGCAGCGTCTCAAACCACCAGCGGCCATCATGGCGGCTTGGCTTTCGTGTCTTGACACGTTTGGGCATGAAGGTGGCCTTAAGGCTCTCGATCAGCATCAGGCCGCCGACGCTGCCAAGCAACGTGACATAGGACAGCACCAGGACGAGGTCGAAATAACCTGCACGGCGCATGGCGTTGAAGAACAGAACGCCGAGAAACGTTCCTACGATGCCGCCGCCGACCAGCACGAACC
>CAXTUM010000314.1:0-4316 GCA_964247205.1 uncultured Beijerinckiaceae bacterium | reverse complement strand
GTGTCGTCCGTCGCGTTGTCTACGATCCAGCCCACTACAATTTCGGCAAGCTGCAACCTCCGGCCCAAATCGCGGATATCGGTTTCTCCGGCTTCCGGTTGCTGACATCCGGTGACAATCAGCGTGAAATCGCCTCGTTTCAAGGCGCGACCTTCTTCCGCGCCATTGCCCGCGGGCAGGTAATGGGGGCGATGTCACGTGCGCTTGCGATCAAGACCGCAGATCCAAGAGGAGAAGAATTTCCCGTATTCCGCGCCTTCTGGATCGAAAGGCCGACAATCGACAGCATGCTGGTGATCCATGCCGTGGCTGATTCCGAAAGTGCGACGGCGGCTTTTCGCTTCACCCTTCGCGCCAGCGACGTGACGATCCTCGATACCGAAGCAACCATCTTCGCACGCTCCAACCTCGACAATATCGGTATAGCCCCAATGCAGGGGAGCTTCCTGTTCGGACCCAACCGCCGGCGCGGTGTGGATGACCTGCGTCCTTCCGTTCACGAGGCGAACGGCCTGCAGATGCTGAACGGGCGCGGGGAATGGATATGGCGCCCGCTCAACAATCCCGAGCAGCTGCAGATATCATCTTTCATGGACGAAAATCCCAAAGGATTTGGCCTGATCCAGCGTGAACGGGATTTCAGTGCTTTCCAGGATGACGACCAGCGCTACGATCTGAGACCATCGCTGTGGATTGAGCCCATCGGCGAATGGGGCCCTGGAAACATCCAGCTCGTCGAGATTCCCAGCGAATCCGAGGTCAATGACAATGTCATCGCGTTCTGGCGCCCCAAGACAGGCATCGCGGCGGGATCGGAAACGAGTATCGCCTACCGGCAATTCTGGTGCTGGTCACCGCCGGAAAAGCCTGTTCTGGCGCAAACCGTAAGCTTCCGCATCGGTCGTGGATCACAGGCGCGGCGCAGGCGGTGTCTTGTCGAATTTGCGGGAGAGCTGTTTGCGCAAGATAAGCCACCTGAGATCAAGCTTAATCTGACATCTACGCCCGGGCAGATTCTCAACCCGCGCCTCCTGATCAATCCACAGCGCCAGACAGCGCGCGTTCTGTTCGAGCTGGATCCGGGCAGCGAAAATGCGGTCGAGATGCGCCTTATCCTCGAGGAGGGTGACAAGCCGTTGAGCGAAACATGGCTGTATCGATGGACACAGTGACCGCTCCTCCTGACCTTGCGAATGTAACGCGCCGTCCGGCGATGCCGGAGGAGTCACGGCTGCCAATGCCTGTGCAATCTTTCGAGCGCTGGTCGAAGAAGGATCGCTATCAATGGCGTGATCCTGACAAGGCCTACACGCCCTGGCTTGCCCGGTTCTTTGTCTTTGGAGGTGGATTGGCTGTCACTTCCATTGGCATCTGGCAGATGTATGCTGTCGTGGCCGTCGGCGGCGTCACGGTGCTGGAGTGGGTGCTGCTCATCCTGTTTGCGCTCAATTTCTCCTGGATCGCGCTTGCTTTCTCCTCTTCGGTCGTTGGATTCGTGTCGCTGCTGCGGCGCGGAAAAAGCTGGCTGAGCGTGCCCAAAACGCTCAGACATCAGACCGCCGTGATCATGCCGATCTACAACGAGGCGCCCAGCCGCGTTTTCGGTTCGGTCGCAGCGATGATCGAGGAGGTCCGCGCAACCGGACTGATCCGGCATTTTGATTTCTTCTTCCTGTCGGACACGACAGACGCCAATGTCTGGATCGCGGAGGAGCGCGCCTTCGTCACCCTGCGTCAGGAATTGCCGGATGATGTGCGGCTGTTCTACCGCCATCGCCTGAAGAACACGGCGCGCAAGGCAGGCAATATCGCGGATTTCGTCACCCGCTGGGGCGGCGCCTACGAGCACATGCTGGTGCTGGATGCGGACAGCCTGATGACGGGCGAATCCATGGTTGGCCTCGCGCAAGCCATGGAAAATGATCTTGATGCCGGGATCATCCAGACGCTACCCCTCATCATCAACCGCAACACGCTGTTTGCCCGCCTCCAGCAATTCGCCGCGCGGATTTACGGCCCGGTGATCGCGGAGGGTTTGCGCCTGTGGATGGCGCGCGACGGCAATTACTGGGGCCATAACGCCATCATCCGCACGAAAGCTTTCGCGGATTACTGCGCCATGCCCGAGTTGAAGGGCAAGCCGCCATTCGGCGGGCATATCCTGAGCCATGATTTCGTCGAGGCTGCTCTGATCCGCCGTGCGGGATATGCGGTTTACATGGTGCCGGGGCTGGTCGGCTCATTCGAGGAAAGCCCGCCGTCGCTGATCGATCTTGCGGCACGGGACCGGCGCTGGTGCCAGGGCAACCTGCAACACACCCGTATCATCGGCGCCAAGGGCTTTCACTGGGCGACGCGGCAGCATTTCGCCACCGGCATCATGTCCTATCTGGCCTCGCCGCTGTGGCTGCTCCAGCTGATCGTCGGCATCACCATCGTGCTGCAGTCGAAATTTATCCGCCCGGAGTATTTCACCAGCGAATTCTCGCTGTTTCCGGCCTGGCCGCGCTTCGATGCCGAACGCTCGCTGGCGCTGTTTGCCGCCACGATGCTGATATTGCTCGCACCGAAGATTTTCGGGCTGTTCCTTTATCTCGTGAATGGACCCGACCGGCGCGCCTGCGGAGGCGGCATCCGGCTCATGATTTCATTCTTCGTCGAAGTCATCATGTCGGCGTTGCTGGCGCCGGTGATGATGCTGATCCAGTCCGGCGCGGTGTTCCAGATTCTCGCAGGGCGCGATACCGGATGGAACCCGCAAAGGCGCGACGACGGGTCGATTCCGCTGGGCGATATCATCCGCCGCCACCGTTCGCATGTGGCGCTGGGCGCTATCACCGGCGTTTCGGCCTTCCTGATCGCCACTTCGCTGTTCGCCTGGATGTCGCCCACGATCCTGGGATTGCTGCTGGCCATTCAGATTTCATGGGCGAGCGGGCAATTGTCGATCGGAATGTGGCTGAAGGAGCGTGGCATCCTGCTGACACCGGAGGAAACCACACGCCCGCCCATCGCCGACCGCGCCAATCACCTGTCGGAAGGACTGGCTAAACGCGGCTTCGATGAATGCGAGGCGGTGAAGATTCTGCACGAAAATCCGGAGTTGCGGCAGAGCCATATTGACATGCTGCCGGTTGCCGCCCCCCGCCAGCGTGGGCAGATCACGGCTGATCGCGCGCTGGCCGAAGCCAAGCTGTCGGAAGCCAACAGCCTTGAAGAGGCCGCAAACTGGCTCCACCCGAAAGAGCGCGGCGTGGTCCTGACCGACCGGGCGCTGCTGTCGATTCTGGCGCGCTTGCCCGCGACTGCCTTGCCCGGCAAGGCTTAGGCGTGACACTATGTCCTTGGGGAATTGTCCCGCAGGATAAAAAAAGAAGGACTGAACCATGGGTTTGTTTGATTTTGCCAAGAAGGTTGGCGCGAAGATCTTCGGCGCAAGCGAGGCGCAGGCCGCACCAGCTGACGAACTGAAGAAGGAAGCCGCCAAGCACGGGCTCGACACGTCCAACGTCAATGTCGAGGTCAACGGCGACAAGGTCGTGCTGACCGGCAGCGCGATGTCCACAGAAGAGGCCGAAAAGATCATTCTCGCCATGGGCAACACCATGGGCGTGGCGCAGATCGAGAACAAGCTGGCCGTGAACGACGCCGTTGCCGCATCGAAGATGTACACGGTCGCCAAGGGCGATACGCTCTGGAAGATTGCCGAGACCAACTACGGCAAGGGCAAGGGCGGCCAGTACAACGTCATCTTCGAGGCCAACCGCCCGATGCTGTCGCATCCCGACAAGATTTATCCCGGCCAGGTCCTGCGCATTCCGCCGCTCTGACCGGAATATTATCCCTTCGAGCCAAACAGATGCGTCCCGGCATTGACCGGGGCGCATCCCTCGCCTATCAGCCCGGCAGGCCTTGCTATGGTCTTGCGTCTGGGCCGGTAGCTCAGTGGTAGAGCACGTGACTTTTAATCATGTGGTCGCGGGTTCGACCCCCGCCCGGCTCACCAGACGCTTTTCGACAGGGGCAAACGGTCAAAAGACATGCCCGCAACGGCCCTCAATTTCATCAGGACATTTCTGGCATTTGCTGCGGGCGCAACTGCTGTTGTCTGGCTGATCATCCTGCTGCTTGACCCCTACGGCGTCTCGCCGATCCGGCTGCCCATCGCGCGCCCGATCATGGATATCAACCAGCGCTACATGTATCCGCAGATCGTGCGGTCAGGCGCCTATGACTCTGTCGTGATCGGCACCTCGACGAGCCGTCTGCTGGACCCGGAATAACTCGACAGAGCATTCGGCGGGCGTTTCGCCAAT
>CAXTUM010000313.1:0-4346 GCA_964247205.1 uncultured Beijerinckiaceae bacterium | reverse complement strand
CCGTCAGAACCTCGGTGAAGATGTAGGCGAACCTGTCTTTGCCGGGATCACGGTTGGATTGCCACAGGGCGATGCTGCAGCCTTTCGAGCGGTCAACCTCGGTCGTCTCGAAAAGCTTAAGATCGACCTCGGGCTGCGCTGCGGACTGGGCCAACGCAACGGCAGGAGCGAGGAAGACCGGAGCGACAAGGCATGCTGCGCGCAGCATCCTATTTGTCATTGAGATTCTGGACGTTGGTGGTCGTGTCACCGTTGCAGGTGAAGCAGCAGTTCGTGCAGCGCTGCTTGCCATCCGTGCTCATGCCCCAGTAGCGCTTGAGATTCCCGCTGACGCCCGCGCCGTAACAGATCTTCTCGCCTGCAATGCAGCTCAGCTTGAAGCTGTGCACCTTGTAATCCTTGATGTCATAATGGGTCGTGGCAGAAGGCCACGTCACCCTGCGGTTCTGCGAGAAGAATTTCACCTCGACAGCGTTGGGTGAATAGCTGCGCAATTGCCAAGTCATGGTGTCGGCTCTGGCGGCGTTTGAGCCGACGATGCTCACAAGCGGCAGAAGCATCGCCACAACGATGGCGATGCGCGAAATGCGGCGAAACAGACAGTTCATGAAGCCCCCAGGAAACGGCCATGGCCAAGCCATGATAATGTCCAATGTTTTCGCCGCCCGGTGGAAAAATCGCACAGCTTTCCGGGTTTGTGAAGTGGCTATCCGGCGATCCACCCTGCTGCGGCTGCGGTGTCGAAAAACTCGGTAAAGACAGCGATGCGATCATCCCTCAGCACCATGTGATCGAAAGCCTCCACATGTCCGCTGGCGCTGGTGCCGCGATGGCGCACATCGGCGCCGTACTGGAGAGCGGCGCGATCACCGTCGATCAGAATTCTGCGGATCTCGAAGCTGAGATATTCGAACTCCATGTCGATCTGGTCGACAAGCGCCGAAGCAGCTTCCAGCCCATAGTGAGACCGCGCGAAAGGAACCGCCGCCGGATCTCCGATGAGATGAAGCTCAATATCCGGGGTGCAATAAGCCTCAAGTGCAGCACTGCCGCGTCTGATACGCTCCTGCCAGAATGAGCGAAGCAACTGCTCTTTACGGTTACGCGAGGCCGTGGCTGTTTGCGCGGGGAAGACATCGGTGACAACCGGGTGCCGGTTGGCGGCAATATATCCGGCCGGGCGGTTCGACTGGCGGGCAAAGGCCGGTTGCGGCTCTCCCAACATGAGCAGGCGGAAACATTCGGTGTCGAGGAATTCGGTGTAGCTCGTGATCAGGCCGTTCCGGACCACGATGTGATCGAAAACACTCATGTCGCCGGGCTCCCCGGTGCCGCGGTTGCGGAAGGTGGCATGCCAACGCAATGCCACCTCGGGTCCTTCAATGATCATGTCGAAGATATCGAAATTCAGGAACTCCAGATTCGTATCGATGACGCCGATGGCTTGAATCACCTCAGCCCGCCCGTTGAATACCCAGGGACCGGGCAGTGAGGGTGGCCCTCCCAGGATTCGGAAATGCACGTCGTCGCTGGTGTAGCGCCGCAAGGCCGCCGCGCTGTTCTCCAGCCGCTCATGCCAGCAAGTACGGATCAAACGATCGATGCCGGTGCGATCAAGGTCACCAAGTGCACGGTCTGTCTGTTGATCCTGCATATGAGGAATAGGCCCCGGAACTGACTTGCAATGACATGATAATTCTTGTTTCGAATTGCTTTACACTGGAAGTTTGCAGTGAAGCAAGCACGCGTCTTGCACGCGGCAGCCATTGGGCTGCAACGTGTGCTGACCGGATTGCAGCAAAACGACCGGGGTTCCCGGTTTCCCGCAACCTGCATCAACGCAAGGAGAGCGGGTAGCAGGTGATAATGGCGTGATGGGTTTCAGGACACGGAAACCCCGGCCATCCAGGCGGGCTCTGACTCCGCCGGACCTCGTGGTCCTCCGCCTGTCCTTGAGCGCTCAGGACGACGGAAAACCTGAAAGCCAATTAATAGGAATTTAATCTTTTGTCAAGCCGGCGCTTGAACGGCTTCAGCCGTTAATCCATTGGGCGGTCTGTGCTGTGTCGAAGAATTTCGTGACAGTGACAATCCGGGCGTCCCGGAAAACGATGTGATCAAACGATTCGATCATGCCCCGCGCATTGGTGCCGCGATGGCGCACATGTGCGCTCCAGTGAACGGCGGCCCGGTTTCCATCCACCAGAGCGTGCTCGATCTGGAACGACAGAAACTCGAATTCCACATCGATCTTGTCCGTCAACGCCCGGGCAGCATCCAGCCCGCGATGAATCCTGGCGAAGGGAATAGCTGTCGGGTCACCGATGAAATGCAGTTCGCAGTCGTCCGTAAAGCAGCCTGCAAGCGCAATGCTGCCGCGCCTGATCCGGTCTGCCCAGTAATCACGGATCATCCGTTCCCGCCTGTTGCGGGCAAACATGTCCACCACTCCCGGAATGACCAGAGTTTCGATGCTGTCGACCCGCGGCAGGCCGCGTGAATGGCAATTGGACTGGCGGGCAAGCCGTGGCTGGGCATCGCCCGCCATAAGTTTTACAAAACCATCGGTATCCAGAAATTCGGAGTAGCTGCTGATCAGTCCGTTCCTGATGACGATATGGTCGAAGATACAGAACTCTCCGGTGGCGCCCGTGCCGCGGTGACGAAACTTCGCATGCCAGCGCAATGCAGCTTCGTTGCCGTCAATGATAAGGTCCTCGATATCGAATGACAGAAACTGAAGATTGGTGTGAATGTTGCGGACACCCAGCGCGACGGCGTCCTTGCCCTCGTACGTCAGCGGACCTCTCCGGCTCGCATGATGACCGAGAACACGAAAGCTGATGTCATTACAGCAAAATTGGGCGAGAGCTTCTGAGGGGTTTCTCAGGAGTTCCTGCCAGAACCCGCGGATCAGGCCATCGATCTGGCCTCGATCCATCGGGTCGAGCGAAAAGATCAGCTCATGTGTTTGCATGTTGCCCATCAGCCCCGGACCGGACCGGCGCTTCTTTATGAAGCGTTCAGTCCAGCTTTCATCAGATTGCATGCTAACAACGACCCAAAGGGCCAGTTTTGCTCATTCTTTATCACGGTAATCTTGTCGTTATGCAAGCCAGGATATCAAAAAATCTGCTTTGATGGGCTTAATGGGTATTTTCATATGGTCTACAACCATCACTTGCAGTGATTTCGGGGCAAATGCGCAAAAACGCAGGTTTGTGAGAATGCGCAAAAAAAGCCGGGTTTCCCCGGCTTTTCGCGCAATTCAGCACGGTGATCGACTCTAAAACCCGTTGAAGTGCACTGCCTCGACGCCGAATTTCATCGCTGCCGAGTAGAGGCCCATCTGCTGTAAGAAGGACAAAATTCTGCTCCTTAGCTGCGTGCAACTGAGCGGTATCACTGAGGCCAAGCCAGAAAAACTCCGCCCGATCAACCAGTTGAGCACTTGGTGTGTATATTTCCAGCGCCTCGCGGACGAAGATCATGAACCGCTGTTTGATCCCAACGGAAACAGGATCGTTGTTATCCGAGATGAGATTTGAAATCTCCGTCAAGGCACCTGGAACACAAACCAAACGATCAAAGTGACCAAGAAACCTGATCAGCTTGTCGTAATCCGAAGGATTATAGGTTGATCCGAGGCGGCGGTGCTCGGAAATGCAGCGGCTGTCATAAGAACCCACAATCAGGAGCAAGAGAACATTTGTATCGACAACGACGCCTTTCAATCACGCTGCCTCAAATTTCAGGGTACCAAAATGATCGGTGACTGATACAAGGCTGCCGTCTCTGGCATTGAGCCTCACCAATTTCTTTTGTCTTGGCCGGATACTCGCCAGAGCAAGGCCTAGCGATCCACCTTGCTTGTCTATCACGGGCCTTAGGAAGCTGATAGCGATCAGCCATTCAGCTCCCTTTTTGCTCAAAGCAACCTCTTCAAGATTTAGATCATCAATTCCTTCCGCGCCAAAAAGCTCAATTAAAACCTCTTTTGCACGTGAAATGGCTTCAGCAACAACCATCAAGCCGACTCCCGAGCTGTTAAGTCAGATTATCTCTCAATTCTTCGCCTTGTCCACCAGCGCCTTCTGCTTGATCCACGGCATCATGGCGCGCAGCTTCTCGCCGACTTCCTCGATCGGGTGGGCCGCCATGCGGGCGCGGGTGGCCTTGAACGAGGTCTGGTTGACCTTGTTCTCCAGCATCCAGTCGCGCGTGAACTTGCCGGACTGGATGTCGGTGAGCACGCGCTTCATCTCGGCCTTGGTTTCCGCCGTGATGATGCGCGGGCCGGTGACATATTCGCCATATTCCGCCGTGTTGGAGATCGAGTAGTTCAT
>CAXTUM010000312.1:0-4346 GCA_964247205.1 uncultured Beijerinckiaceae bacterium | reverse complement strand
TGCGGCTGCCCGTATCGATCAATGCGGTCGCGATGATTGTGAGCGAGCCGCCTTCCTCGATGTTGCGGGCGGCGCCGAAGAAGCGCTTCGGGCGCTGCAAGGCGTTGGCGTCCACACCGCCTGTCAGCACCTTGCCGGAGGACGGCACCACCGTGTTGTAGGCGCGGCCAAGGCGCGTAATCGAATCGAGCAGGATCACCACATCACGGCCGGACTCAACCAGACGCTTGGCCTTTTCGATCACCATTTCAGCCACTTGCACGTGCCGTGTCGCCGGCTCGTCGAACGTGGAGGAAATCACCTCGCCCTTCACGGAGCGCTGCATGTCGGTCACTTCCTCGGGCCGCTCGTCGATGAGCAATACGATCAGGTAGCATTCCGGATGGTTGGCCGCGACTGACTTGGCGATGTTCTGCAGCAGCACAGTCTTGCCGGTGCGCGGCGGCGCGACGATGAGCGCGCGCTGGCCCTTGCCGACCGGTGTAACCACATCCATGACGCGGGACGAATAATCTTTCTTCGTCGGATCCTCGATCTCCATCCTCAGCCGCTCATTGGGATAGAGCGGTGTCAGGTTGTCGAAATTGACCTTGTGGCGGGCCTTCTCGGGCTCTTCGAAATTGATCTTGTTGACCTTGAGCAGGGCAAAGTAGCGCTCGCCATCCTTGGGTGAACGGATCATGCCCTCGACGGTATCACCGGTGCGCAGGCCGAAACGGCGGATCTGGGCTGGCGAGACATAGATGTCATCGGGGCCGGGCAGATAGTTGGCGTCGGGCGCGCGCATGAAGCCGAAACCGTCGAGCAGCACCTCGATCACGCCTTCGCCGATGATCTCGATCTCGCGCGCGGCAAGCTGCTTGAGGATGGCGTAGATCAGTTCCTGCTTGCGGAGGGTGTTGGCGCCTTCCACTTCCACCTCTTCGGCGAAACTGAGCAGTTCGGCAGGCGCCTTGGCCTTGAGGTCCTGGAGTTTGATTTCCCGCATGTGGGATGTGTCCATGTGTGTTGTTGTTTTGAGGGTTATCTTGCGAAAAGGGACGGGGGGAGGCGCAGGGCGAAACGCTTGATCTGGACAAGGCCCGCAATGGCAGGCTCATCCCGGGAACTTTCGATAAGTTCAGCCCTTGAGGAGAGAAGCTTGAAATAAGCCAGATCGCGGAAAACCGCAATGGGGTCGGATCAAAATGGTTTGACCACAGCGAGGATCACAATTCCGATCATCAGCAATGTCGGTACCTCGTTGGCGATGCGGTAAAAACGCTGCGGTCTTGTATTCCTGTCCTCTGCAAAGTCCCGCACCCAGCGCGCCATGAAACCATGGGATGCCGACAGCGCAATCACGAACAGGAACTTCACATGCAGCCAGGAATTGCCTTTGAAACCGACATAGACAAACGCCAGATAGAGCCCGAGCCCCCATGACACGATCATTGCCGGTGTCATGATCGCCTTGAGCAGCCGCCGTTCCATTGTCTTGAAGGTTTCGGACTGCACGGAGCCCTTTTCAGCCTCGCAATGATAGATCATCAGACGCGGCAGATAGAGCAGGCCTGCCATCCACGAGATGACGGCAATGATGTGCAGGGCTTTCAGCCAGAGATACATTTCGGAACCGATTCGATCAGCCGCGAATCCGCTTGATCAGCCGTTCCACATGGGCAATCGGCGTTTCCGGCAGAATTCCGTGGCCAAGATTGAAGATAAACGGCCTGTTCTGGGCAATCCCCAGGATATGATCAATGGCGCGCTCAAGACCATCGCCTCCCGCCACCAGAGCCAGCGGATCGAGATTGCCCTGCAATGTCGGCAAGCCCTTTTGTTCCGCCAGACCAGCCAGATCACCCGCCGTATCGATGGATATACCGTCCATCGTCGTTTCGGCAGCGAATCGGAGAATACCAGCGGTCGTCGCACCCCGAGGGAACGCGATGATATTCGCTTTGGGCCTCGCCGCCCGCACCTTGGCCTCAAGAGCTTTTACCGGCGCAATGCACCAGCGGTCGAACTCCGCCGCAGGCAGGACGCTGGCCCAGCTGTCGAAGATCTGCACGGTATCCGCGCCGGCATCGATCTGGGCTATCAAGTGTGTAGCGCTGACCTCGACAAGAAGGTCCATCAGCGCCTGGAATTCCACCGGATAGCGATATGCAAAGAGCCGCGCTGGAGCCTGTTCTTTCGTGCCTTTGCCTGCAATCATGTAGGTCGCAACAGTCCAGGGCGCGCCACAGAACCCGAGCAAGGCAGTTTCCTTCGGCAGACCTGCACGAACGCCCCTCATCGCCTCATAAACAGGTTTGAGAATATCGGGGTTGTAAACGGACCGCAGCGTTGCAATCACGGCTGGATCCTTGATCGGGTCCATCTCCGGGCCTTCACCCACGGTAAACCGCACGTTGCGCGCAAGGGCATCGGGAATCGTCAGGATATCCGAGAAGATGATAGATGCATCGAAGCCGAAGCGCCGGATCGGCTGCAACGTGGCTTCAATGGCCCATTCCGGCGTATAGCAAAAGTGCAGGAACGATTTCGATTTGGCCCTGATCTCGCGATATTCCGGCAGATAGCGTCCGGCCTGGCGCATGAGCCACAGCGGAGGAACCTTCTGGCTTTCCCTAGCAAGGGCTTTCGTCAAGGAAGGCGATGATGTCGGGGGAGAGGCCTTGTCTAACAAGAAAGCTTGAATCCTTATTTCTGTAACTCTGTCTGGACCAGTGAATCGCGGAATCCGGGATCATCCACAGCTTGTCACCAGCTTGCCAGACCATCGGCCACAGAGGCCGACATCACAAGATGGGAAATGAACGTACCTGATTTCGAAGGTGTATCAGCGGCTTGCCGGGTGCGTTGTCAGTTTTGCCTCCGTTGCATCACATGCACATCGTCAAAACAGGGGATGAGACTCGCCACGTTAACACTTTGTTAACCATTGCGGGGACGGCAGGACTCGGTCCGGGGACAGTTTGTCGGCTTGGCCAGAACCACTCCCGGTTTTGCACAGCTCTCCACAGCATGATACCAGCCCCTGTTGATAAAGACCGAAAGCGTTTCATGGGCCGCAACTATTTTCACCTCCATCTGGTGTCGGACGCAACGGGAGAAACCCTGATTGCCGTCAGCCGCGCCGCCACAACGCAATATCAGGGCGTGGCATCGATCGAGCACGTCTATCCGCTGGTCCGCACGCATGATCAACTGGACCGTGTGATCAGCGAGATCGAGGCGGCGCCGGGTCTGGTTCTGTTCACCCTCGTCGATCTCGAGTTGTCGGAAAGGCTGGAAAAAGTCTGCAGGGAACAGGGCTGCCCCTGTCTTTCTGTGCTGACGCCTGTGCACGCCATGATCCAGTCCTACCTTGGCGCGGTCTCGACGCCGCGTCCCGGTGCGCAGCATATGCTGAATGCCGAGTATTTCCGCCGCATTGATGCGCTGAACTTCACAATGATTCATGACGATGGCCAGATGGCGGAAGATCTGGAAGAAGCGGATGTCGTGCTGGTCGGCATCAGCCGCACGTCGAAGACACCGACGAGCATCTATCTCGCAAACCGCGGGATCAAGACAGCAAATATCCCGCTTGTGCCTGGCATCGATCCGCCACCGCAGCTGGAGCTGCTGGTGAGACCGCTGGTCGTCGGTCTGGTGGCGAGCCCGGACCGCATCGTGCAGATCCGGCAGAACCGGTTGCTGTCGCTCAACGTCTCCGAGAACACTGATTACGTCGACAAGGATTCGGTCTCGGACGAGATGGCCCAGGCACGGCGGTTGTTCTCTAAGCATGACTGGCCGGTCATCGACGTGACGCGCCGTTCCATCGAGGAAGCCTCGGCGACGATCATTGAATGGTACAACGCGCGCAAGGCAACGCTGGTGGCGCAGTGAGCGCGGGAGCAATGAATGCAGGTGATGGTCATCCATTGTGGCTAGGAGACAGACCGCTGGTGCTGGCCTCCGGCAGCCGCACGCGGTTCGATCTGCTGATAGCTGCCGGCATACCGGTCGAGGTGATGAAACCGGAGATTGACGAGCGCGCCATCGCCGCACCGCAGGAAAAGCGCGGCGTGGCCGCTGACCAGATCGCCAAGAGCCTGGCCCATGCCAAGGCGCTCGCCATCGCGAAGAAGGCGCTGGGATATTATGTTCTGGGCGCGGACCAGACTTTGGCCTGCGGTTCCGTGCTGCTGCACAAGCCGGTGGATCGGCAATCCGCTGCAGAACAATTGGCTTTTCTGTCGGGCAAGACGCACCAGCTGCATTCCGCCGTGGTCATCGCCCGCAACAACAAGACCGTGGCGAGCTTCGTGGGCACGGCCAAACTCACCATGCGCAAGCTGACGCCCGCCATG
>CAXTUM010000311.1:0-4352 GCA_964247205.1 uncultured Beijerinckiaceae bacterium | reverse complement strand
GGAAATCGCGCCGCTCGCGCCGATCATGGGAATGGGCGAGGCCGGATCGATCAGTTGCGCAAGACGGCAAAGAAGGTCGAAAAGCTTGCTCTCGCAGATCTGGACGACAAGGATGTTCGCCGGTTGCGCCGCCTGTTAAAGAAAGTTGCCCGCAATCTTGGTGTTCAGACGCCTGCCGATCCTGTGAACGGGATGGATATTGAAGAGACGGAAGCCGCAGCCTGAACCAGGTTGTCCAAGGGCGCTTCGCTCTTCCGTTGCGTTTTTGCAACAATTACGGAATTCACGCAGTATGACTGCGCCGCAGTGTGGTTAAGCGTTAACCTTAACCCCTCCTTAGGGTTTTGCTGCCATTTTCCGACGTGTTGGCATCAGTGTCGGACCGTTGCGTATCTCTGGTCTGGCCATACACAAGGGACTAGATCTATGGGCAGCCTCAAGACTCTCGCTCTCGCGGGCGCTGTGTTTGCCGGAGCGACGGCTGTCGCCTCCGCAGCAGACCTGCGTTATCCTCAACCTGTCGGCCTTCCGCCAGCACCGCACGCCGCACCGATTGCGGAAGCGTCTGGCTGGTATCTGCGCGGCGATATCGGTATCGGTGCGATCGACGCCAAGAAATTCGACTATTCAGACAAGCCTGCCGGCCTGACCTTTGGCAACAAGGATTTCGAGAGCCAGGTCTTTGCCGGCGTCGGCATCGGATATCAGGTCAACAGCTGGTTGCGCTTTGACGTCACGGGTGAATATCGCGGCAAGACCGGCTTCGGCGTCCGTGACAACTATTCGATCGGCGGCCAGGATTGCAGCAGCTTCTATGCTGGTCCCCCGGCAGCCGGCTCGGTCACCTGCGCCAATTCAGGCAGCAACAATATCCGGGGCAACGTCTCTTCGACCGTTATCCTCGCCAATGCCTATCTTGATCTCGGCACGTGGTATGGGCTGACACCGTTCGTTGGAGCGGGCGTCGGTATGGCTCAGAACCGCGTCTCCGGCGTCGGCGATCATGGATATGCAACAAACACGGTCACTGCTGCAACTGCAGCGGGTATCGCGGGCGGCGCCTTTGTCGGTCAAAGCGCGACAAACAGTACTTTTGGCAATGCCGGAAACGGCACCAAGTCGAACTTCGCCTACGCAGTGATGGCTGGCGTCGCCTATGATGTGACGCAGAACGTGAAGCTCGAGCTTGCCTACCGCTATCTGAACCTGGGCAAGATGACCACAGGTACGTTCTCTTGCGCCGGCGGTTGCGCCGGGACCTATTCGCTGGGCGCCAAAACCCTCGACGCCCACGAGTTCAAGCTCGGAATGCGCTGGATGCTTGGCGGACCAAGCTATGCTGCTGCTCCGGTTCCGATGGCTTATCCCGTTGAGCCGCCCCGCGTGGTCAAGAAGTTCTGATCCCGGAACTCCGATCTTCTCCGAAAGCCCGGCCTTGAGCCGGGCTTTCTTCATTTGGGACATGATTATTTTTTCTCAAATAACTGATTATTAGGGTTAATCAATCATGATAACTGAAGAGCAGCCATATTGGGCTGCGGGTGTTTCGGAGAGTCCTCCATGCGTCGTCATGTTGCCGTTCTTGGCCTGCTTGCTGCCACTGCCCTTTGTGCTCCTGCCATAGCCGCAGATATGGGCTCACCTCCTCCCGTTCTTCGAGGCGCTCTGCCTGCTACCGAGCAGGGGCAGGACTGGAGCGGATTTTATGTCGGTGGTTTCGGCGGGTTCAACCAGATGGCCTTCGAGCCCCGCAACGCTGCCCAGGGGCTTATCCGTGAAATGTTGAGGCCCACCAATGTTCTGATCACTCTGGGCGGGGCTGACGATGTAACGCTGCTGAAAAAAACCACATCCAACGCAATCGGTTATGGCCTCTATGCCGGTTACAACTGGATGATGGATGATTATGTCGTCGGCGTTGAGGCGGATTACACGCGTTCAAAGCTGAATGGCACGGCCAATGTCGGACGCAGCGCATCATTCTTTGATCCGAGTTCAGCTACGATTCCCAACAACAGATACGCTTACACCGTAGAAGCCTCATCGGGAATCAAGGTAACCGAATTTGGCACCGTCCGGGGCCGTGTGGGCGTCCCGTTCGGCTCTCTCATGCCTTATGCTACCGCCGGTGTTGCCTGGGGGCGGCTGAGTTACGGAAACGCGGCAGCCCTGACCGGGACCGTTCAAACGGGTGTCGCCAATGCTGGCGGAACGGCAACAATCTACGGGCCGCCGGCAGCCTTGACGCCATATGCGCTCAAGGACGGATCGCGGACACGGTTTGCCTTCGGCTACGCGCTTGGTGCAGGTATCGATTGGGCTTTGACACAAAACATCGTGCTGCGTGGCGAAGTCATGCATGTGCGCTTTGGAAATGCCGGCGATACGACGGTTGCAATCAACACTGCGCGTGCTGGAGCTGCCGTCAAGTTCTGACCGCGCCGTTATTCAGCGAGAACGCGGGTTGAGGGGAATGTCACTTCTGCCAGCGTGCCCTTGCCTGGATCACTGTGAATGGTGAAGGCAGCGCGGTTGGCCTCGACCAGCGCTTTTGTCAAGGGAAGCCCCAATCCTGTTCCGCCTGTTGAGCGCGGACCGGGAATCTGGCGGAATGGCTCCATCGCTTTCTTCACATCATCCGGTGTCATGCCGATTCCGGTATCGCGCACGCGGATCGTCACTTCACCGCGGTCGGTCAGCGACGTCGAGGCCACGACCTGACCACCGGCTTCGGTGAATTTGGCTGCATTGGACAGAAGATTCAGCAGGATCTGGCGGATCGATCTGTCATCCGCCACGACGGGGGGCAGGCTGGCGGCGAGCTGCGAGCGGACAATCACCTTGCCGGCATTTGCCTGCGGCTGGATCATGCTGACACAGGCCGCAACGATCGCGTTCAGGTCAACACTGCCAAAACTGAGTTCCAGCTTTCCTGATGCGACCTTCGACAGATCGAGCAGGTCATTGACAAGTGACACAACATGCTCGCCCGATGCATTGATATCCTTCACATATTGCTTGTAGCGGTCGTTTCCCAACGGCCCGAAGCTCTCCGTCATCATGACCTGTGAAAACCCGATGATGGCATTGAGCGGCGTGCGGATTTCATGGCTGATGCGGGCCAGGAAATCGGTCTTGTGCGCGCTTGAGTCCTCGGCAGCGCGTTTGGCATCCGTCAGATCAGCTTCGACCTTCTTCCAGTGCGTGATGTCGCGCAGGACGGCGCAGAATTTACTCGCACCCTGACCGTCACCTACGCGGCCAATGGTCATGAACAGCGGAATAACCCCGCCATTGCGCTCGCGGCCGCGCACATCGCGACCGTCGTTGAGCAAACTGCTGACGCTGTGGCTCTTGAGGCCTTCGAGATAATCCAGGGCCGCGACATGGCTTTCAGGCTCCAGAAGGATCGTCATGCTTTCGCCCGTGATCTCGTTCTGGTCAAAGCCGAAGAGGGCCTCTGCCGAGCGGTTGAGGTTGAGGATGCGTCCGCTCGAATCGAGCAGGATGACGCCGTCGGTTGCAGTTTCCAGAACGGATTGCAATTCCCTCAGCTCGACCCGTGCCGACAGAAGGTCAAGCTCCAGCGCTTTCTGCTGCTGGAAGGCCGGATGATCCGATGCACGGCGCAAGGATGTCAGCGTTGCGGGAGCGCTGTCCCAGGTGATGGCCTGAATGGTTGCATCGACGGGGATCGAGGCGCCTGCAAGGCTGGTGATGGTCAATCGCCGGGCAAGGCCGGTTTCCTCGCCCTGGCGCTTGTCGAAGAGAATTTCCGCGCCGCCCGACTTCAAGAAGGCTTCAAAGTCTGGATGGCCCGCCAGATCGAGCAGGGCGCGGTTGGCAAAGACAGCCCTGCCTTCCTGCATGACCAGCAGCCCGACAGGGAGCCTTTCCACGATCTCGCTGGATGCAGCTTGCAATGCTGCTGCGTTCGGCCTGGGATCACGCCGATCCTGCGGCAGCTGGAACGGGATAACCGAGGCAGCAGGGGTGTCGCCGCTGCTGTTCCTGCTGACTTCCGGTGCAGGATTGAGCCGGATGCCGCCACGTTCGAGAAGATCCTTCTTCAGGATATCGAGCGGGCGCGGAATACGCGGCGTATCGATCAGCTGTGGGGCAGGCTGAACGGCAGCAGGTGTTAACGCTGCAAGGGATTTCGCGATCTCGCGGAAGGTTTCACGTTCAATCTGGCTCAGCGCCGATCCTGCGGGCAAGGCCTGCAGGCCATCATGCGAAGTATTCGGTACAGCTGGATCGTGTCTGGCCACTGGTTGGGCATGTCGCAGATCATGCTGCAGATTCCGGGTCTCGCCAGTCCCTGCACGCATATCCAGAGGCATCGGCGGGGT
>CAXTUM010000310.1:0-4358 GCA_964247205.1 uncultured Beijerinckiaceae bacterium | reverse complement strand
CTGCGCCGCAACTGGCTCTATCCGGCTGATCTGGGCGACTGGACGCCCGAGATTATCCCCACTGCCGCGCCCGGCGAGGCACCCCGCAAATATCCCGACCGGTTCATCCCGAAAACGGCGGAGGCGCAGGCCACGCTGAAAACCCGCACGCTCACCAACCTCTACAACCAGCGCCCGCAATGGCTGGCGGATGCCCATGCCGCGCTCGACCGCGCCGTCGCCGCCGCCTACGGCTGGCCCGAGGATATCAGCACGGATCAGGCACTGGAGAAGCTGCTGGCGCTCAATCTGGAGCGGGCGGAGGCCGGGCGGTGATGGGGGCGGGGTTCTTTTCCTTCTCCCCATGCGGGAGAAGGTGGCCTTCGCCTTGGCGAAGGTCGGATGAGGGGTCTGGCGACAGCCATCAATCGGTCCCGCTTGGTGCTGCGATCGCAGACTCGCTTCGCGATACCCCTCATCCGGCCTTTGCAAAAGCAAAGGCCGCCTTCCCCCGCAAGGGGGGAAGGAAGAGCGCTTCCCCATGACCACATTCTCCCCCCAGCAGGATGCCGCCCTGCTCGCCGTCTCGCGCTGGCTGAAGGCCGCCAAGTCCGGCAAGGCCCCGCAGTTGTTCCGGCTGTTCGGCTATGCCGGCACGGGCAAGACCACGCTCGCCCGGCATATCGCGGAGGGCGTGGACGGGGAGGTGAGGTTTGCGGCCTTCACCGGCAAGGCGGCCATGATGCTGCGGGCCAAGGGCTGCAACGAGGCGTCGACCATCCATTCGATGATCTACCGCTCGCAGACCGAGGATGACACGGGCACGCCGAGCTTTTCGCTCAACCGGCAATCCGATGTGAAGAAGGCCGATCTCGTGATCATCGATGAATGCTCGATGGTGGACGAGGAACTGGGGCGGGACCTGATGTCGTTTGGCGTGCCGGTGCTGGTGCTGGGGGACCCCGCGCAATTGCCGCCGGTGAAGGGCGGCGGGTTCTTCACCGAACAGGAGCCCGATGTGATGCTGACCGAGGTGCACCGCCAGGCGCGCGACAACCCCATCATCCGGATGTCGATGGATATCCGGGGGGGCGAGCGGCTGTCTCTGGGCGAGTATGGCTCAAGCCGGGTCATGCAGCGGGGCGCGCTGGGCAAGGATGACATGGCCAACCTCGTGCTCGCCGCCGATCAGGTGCTGGTGGGCCGCAACAAGACGCGCCGCGACTTCAACCTGCGCATGCGCGAACTGATGGGGCGGACCGATCCGCTGCCTGTCGCGGGCGACAAGGTGGTGTGCCTGCGCAACAACAAGACCAAGGGCCTGCTGAACGGTGCGACCTTCACGGTGAAAGCCGTGGGCAAGGCCAAGACCGGCATGGTGACGATGCGGCTCGATCCCGACGATGTCTCGGCGCTGAACGTGAAAGTATCGGTTCTGCCCGAGTTCTTTCTGGGGCAGGAGGATAACCTGCCGTGGCAGGTGCGCCGGGAATCGGATGAGTTCGATTATGGCTTTGCGCTGACCGTGCACAAGGCGCAGGGCTCGCAATGGGACCGCGTGGTGCTCTTCGATGAGAGTTTCGCTTTCCGCGAGCACCGCGACCGCTGGCTCTATACCGCGATCACGCGGGCGGCGCAGAGCGTGGTCGTTGTGGTGTGACAGCAGGGCGGAGCGCGAGACGCGGATTGTGTGGGGGGAAAGTCCGGCCCCGCGCTCCTGATGCCTGCTTCATCAGGCACCCATGACGCTCTGGAAGGCGATGGTCAGGGGCACGAGAGCCGAGACCGCTCCCAGAACGCTGATGACCATGTCGCGGATCACGGCGATGCGCTCGCGCTCCGGATCGTTGTCGTCGCGGCGCAGGAGATGTTCGCGCCGGATCTTGTCCTTCAGGCTGCCACGCATGGGATGGCCGCCGAGAAGCGAAGGATCCGTGCGCTGGAATGTGCGGGCGATGTTCAGATGTGCGTTGCTGCTCATGTCAGTTCTCCAAAGGTTTGCCGGGTTCCCATCGGGTCGCCGGGATCAACTGGCCCTCGGTTATGAGAATGACGTAATTCTTTTTTCACGCAACGCATTGGTTCGTCTTTACCTAACATCTACAATTAGAGCGAGTTAATAGGCGCAAATTGAAAAGAGTTAAATTCAATAAATTCGGGTTCTGGAATCAGTGAAAGAGATTATATACTAAAACTGTTCTCAATTTTATTCAAAATGACGGCACGCTCTATTCCGTTCAGATCATTGCGGAATTCCAGAAAAGACAGGCCGCATGACAGCGCGATGTCCACCACGGCGGCGCCCTGGCCCTGTCCGAATTCAAGGACGACCATGCCTCCGGGCGTGAGGAGAGGCGGAATTTGCGGCAGCAGGGCGCGATAACAGGCGAGACCGTCCTCGCCGCCGTCGAGCGCCAGATGCGGATCGTGATCGCGCACTTCGGAGTCCAGACCGGCGATTTCGGGTGTTGGGATGTACGGCGGGTTGGAGACGATCAGGTCGAAAGGGCCTGTCAGCCCCGCTGTCCAGTCACCCTGACGGAAAATCGCGCGGCTGGAAAGCCCGGTGGCGCCGGCATTCCCGCGCGCCACCAGCAGGGCTTCCTCGCTGATATCGATGCCAAGGCCCGCCGCTCGCGGGAATTCATCCAGCAGCGCCAGCAGGATCGCGCCGGCGCCCGTGCCGAGATCGAGAATATGCAGGGAGGAATGCTTTTTGTGACGGGCCAGCATGATATCGCGCCCGGCACGGACAACCGTCTCCGTATCGGAGCGCGGCGAGAGCGTCGCTGGCGTCACCTTGAGATCCAGCGTCCAGAAACCCCGGTGCCCGATGATGCGGTCCACGGGTTCGCCAGAAAGGCGGCGCGTGATGAAGGCTTCCAGCTTCGCGCTGTCTTCGCCCGCCTCTTCCAGCAGCCAGCGCGCTTCCAGCATGGCCGCCTCTTCCGCGACCAGGCGCAGTCGTTCGGCCACGGCGCGCTGCTGCGGGGGTTTCACAAGCCTTCCTCCGCCAGCAGCGAGGCCTGATGCTCGGTAATCAGCGGTTCGATCACCGGGTCGAGATCACCCGCCACGATCTTCTCCAGCGAATACAGCGTGAGGTTGATGCGGTGGTCCGTGAGTCTCCCCTGCGGGAAATTGTAAGTGCGGATGCGCTCCGAGCGGTCGCCGGAGCCGACCTTGGCCTTGCGGTCAGCCGCGCGCACATCATCCAGCTTCTGCCGCTCCAGATCATAGAGGCGCGATTTCAGCACCTGCATCGCCTTGGCGCGGTTCTGGTGCTGCGAACGCTGGTCCTGCGAGAAAACCACGAGGCCGGAGGGCAGATGCGTGACGCGGATGGCGCTCTCGGTCTTGTTGACGTGCTGCCCGCCGGCACCCTGGGCGCGCATGGTGTCCACCTTCAGGTCCTTGTCATCGATCGTGACATCCACATCCTGCGCCATGGGCATCACCGCGACTGTGGCGGCTGACGTATGGATGCGCCCCTGCGTCTCGGTGTCCGGTACGCGCTGCACGCGGTGGACGCCGGATTCGAACTTCATGCGGGCATAGACGCCGTGTCCGGAGATTTCGGCGATGATCTCCTTGAACCCGCCCATGGTGCCTTCGCTCTCCGACACCGGCTCCAGCCGCCAGCCCCTCAGCGCGGCATAGCGCTGGTACATGCGGTAAAGATCGCCCGCGAAGAGCGAAGCCTCGTCGCCGCCGGTGCCTGCGCGTATCTCGAGGATGGCATCGCCGTCATCCGCGGCATCCTTCGGCAGCAGCGCGATGCGCAAGGATTGCTCAAGGGCCGCGATTTTTCCGTCGAGCGCGGGGATCTCTTCAGCCGCCAGCACCTTCATCTCGGCATCGGTGGCGGGATCAGCGAGCATGGCGGAGAGACCGGCGTGTTCTGCCTCGGCCGCGCGCAAATTGCCGATGGCGTCCACAAGGGGGGCGAGTTCCGCCTGCTCCTTCGAGAGTTTGATGATCTCGTCTGTCGGCGGGCCGCCGTTGAGCCGCGCCTCCACCTCGGCGGAGCGCCGCAGGATCAGGTCAAGCTTGTCGGCGGGAAGTTTCAAGTGGAAGTCCGGAATGTGGATGGATCGTCATAAGATTGTCGCGGCGGTTTCTATGGATCAAAGCGGCCTGGGATGAAAGCGCCTTGGGCTGAATGCAGCGTTCGGCACGGATGATGTGTCGATTGTCATAAAACCGTCATCTCGCCTTTCCAAGTAAATCGCATCTGGGCTGGACCCAACCAATAGGAGTGATCCATGCGAAAAATGCTCGCCATAGCCACAGCGGTTATCGGACTGTCCGGTGCCGTTCAGGCCGCCGACATCACGGGCGCCGGCGCGACGTTCCCCTTCCCGATCTACGCAAAATGG
>CAXTUM010000309.1:0-4361 GCA_964247205.1 uncultured Beijerinckiaceae bacterium | reverse complement strand
CAACTGTCCACGATGTGTCCGAACGTCTGTCCACCTTCTCTCCGGTCCATACACCTTTGCGGGAGAAGGAAAAGACGAAGCAATCTCAATCGCTCCTCGGCAAACCCAGCCGATACACCCCTCTGAAATCATCCGGATCCACCGCCCTGCCCTTGCGGGTGATGATGATCCGCCCCTCTTTCGCAAGACGCACTGCCACCCGGCGGATGGGCTGCATCAGCGGTCCCCAGCCATCGGGATGATCACCGCCGATGGCGCGGGCGGCCTCCGACGGGCATAGCGTTTTGTCCAGACCGCGCGCGGCGGTGAGGGCAAGAATTGTATCTTCAAGCTTCTGCAGATCAGGACTCATCATGGGGCATGTCGCCGTGTTCGCGGCACAGGTCAAGAGCCGGGAATGCTGGTCGGGACCTTGCAAAATTCCAAGCCATTACGCAAAGAGAGAACATGAAGATTCCTGCATTGCCTTTCACCGTGACAGACTGGTCCAGCGTCGCCGCAACCACGCACAAGGGTGAGCAAGGCGAAGCACTCTGGCGGACCATGACCATCGGCGATATCCGCATCCGCCATGTCGAATATACACCGGGGTATCTGGCTGATCACTGGTGCGACCGCGGCCATATTCTTTATGTGCTGGAAGGCGACATTGTCAGCGAACTGAAGGACGGGCGCAAGTTCACTCTCTCCGCCGGCATGAGCTATCAGGTTTCGGATTTTGGCGACGCCGCGCACCGCTCCTTTGCGCCCAGGGGCGCCAAGCTCTTCATTGTGGATTGAGGACCGGATCATGCCGCAGACCATCACCCGCGGATACAAGGCGCTGCTGGCCGAGGCCGAGAGCCAGATCGAGACGCTGGATGTCGAGGCCGTCAAACAGCTGCTGGGCCGCGATGACGTGGTGCTCGTCGATATCCGCGATCCGCGCGAACTGGAGCGCGAGGGCAAGATGCCCGGAGCCTATCATTGCCCGCGCGGCATGCTGGAGTTCTGGATCGATCCGGAAAGTCCCTATGCCAAGCCTGCTTTCCAGCAGGACAAGACATTCGTGTTCTTCTGTGCGGGAGGCTGGCGTTCGGCGCTGGCCGCAAAAACCGCGCAGGATATGGGCCTGAAACCGGTCGCGCACATGCGCGGCGGGTTTGGCGAATGGAAGAAGCAGGGCGGAACGGTGGAAGACTGGAAACCGAAAGGATGAGCACACCGGCCAACGGCAAAGATGCTCATCTGAAGCGGCGATGGTATGAAGATCCGCGTCCGCTGATCCATGTCGTGGTCGAGATCAAGGCGGATGGCGGTGATACCCGCAAGAACTCGATCCGCGCCATTGCTGCTGTCGCGGTGACGGATCAGGCGCAGAAGATTGGCTCATTTCAGGTCAACCTGCTGCCGCTGGAAGGGTCATCGGCGGACAAGCGCACGCTGGATTTGTTTCGGAATCACCAGGACGCCTGGAGGGTCAACTCAACCGATCCACAACGCGCCTCCGTCGGCACCATGGCGTTTGCGGCCTGGGTCAAGAATTTGCCAGGCCAACCGGCGCTGGTCGGCTGGCCTTTGACCCAAACCGCGATCTGGCTCGACTATTACCTGCGCCGCTTCACGCCGCATGGCGTCTATCGCGGACCCTATATGATCGATCCGATCTTTTTCGGCCCCGGAATCGATCTCCCGACACTCATCATGGGCACAACCGGCCGCCACTATCGCGAGACTCCCGAGCAACTGCTGCCGCAGGAATGGTTTGGCGGCCTGACCGAGACACACAAGGCAAAGGATGATGCTTTCCGTCATGCCGAATTGCTGTGTTCTCTCATCAAGCTGCGCAGCGGCCAGAAGTAGCCGCTCGATCCCAGGAGCGGCGCTGCCGTGACGCAACAGGCTCTGGTTGACGCAGCAACGCCAAGCGCACATGTTTGGCTCGGTTGCCTTCAAGGAGTTGCGTCATGGCGGAAGCCGTCAATCTTCGTCTCACAGCATCGGGGCAAGCGGCTGCAGGACAGACCGTTGCCGCCCAGACTGTCGCGGCACAATCCGTGCCCGGTGCTGTTGCGTCAGTCATCCGGATAGAGCTTGATGAGCGCTGTTTTCTGTTTCCGGACGGCAAGATCCTGTCACATCTCATGATCATCCGGGAGAAAGGAGACACGATCAGTTTCGAAGCGGTCTTTCCCTTCAACGCGACCCGTCTTCCCGCACGTTTTTTCAACCTCTCGCGTGAAGAGGCCAGATTGTTCGCAAAAGAAATGATCGAGGTCGTCTATGCCGCCAGATCAGGGCTCATGCTGCACGAGGGCCTCAAGATTTCGATCATGGTTGCGCCGAACGGCTATCGCGTGGAGTATCAGCGAGCCGAGATGCGCGTCGAAACGTTTTTCAGCACGGGCGTGATCTGGCGGGTGATCAGAGGCCTCCTGCAATCTGTCGACGAGGCATCACCGATCGTCTCGCACTGATGCTTCATATCAGCAAACCTCATTGGTAGCGTCCGCTGTTGCGTGACAATTTGTGCCCTTTCGAAGGGAAGTTGACAGCATGACCGAGGTTATCATCCGCAAGGCGCAGGCCTCCGACGAGGCGCACTGGCGCAAACTGTGGGCCGGTTACGTCGCCTTCTACCGTGCCTCTATCCCGGAGGAGGTGACGGCCAACAGCTGGCGGCAGATCCTTGATCCATCAAGCAATATCCATGCGCTGGTAGCGCAGAAAGACGGCGTCGTCATCGGCATCTGCAACTACGTTTTCCACGATTCAACCTGGAGCACGCAGCCCATCTGCTATCTGCAGGACCTCTTCGTCGATCCTGCCCAGCGCGGCGGCGGCGCGGCGAAGAAGCTGATCCTGGCCTGCGAGGAAGAGGCCAAGGCAGCAGGCGCGTTCCGGCTCTACTGGCAAACGCAGGAATACAACGCCCCGGCACGCTCCCTCTACGACACGATCACGCCGCGCTCCTCCTTCATCGTCTACCGCAAGAACATCTGAGGCAATCGCGTGAAGCTCATCATCGGCAACAAGAACTATTCATCCTGGTCGCTCAGGCCATGGATCGCCATGAAGCAGATCGGTCTCACATTCGAGGAGGTCGTCATCCCCATGGCGATGCCCGGCACCAAGGCCGAGATGTTGAAATACGCACCCACTGGCCTCGTGCCGGTGCTGATCGATGGTGAGACAACTGTCTTCGAAACTGTCGCTATTCTGGAATATCTCAACGACAGGTTCCCTGAAGCGGGCCTATGGCCAAAGGACATCGCCGCCCGCGCCCATGCACGTTCCATCGCAGCGGAAATGCATGGTGGCTTCGGTGCTCTCAGGCGCGATTGCCCCATGAACATCCGCAGGCCGGTGAAGAAGCATGTCGTCAGCCCGGAAGCCGCGAAGCATGCCGAGCGCATCGATGCGCTGTGGAGCGATGCGCGGACGCGCTATGGCAAGGGGGGTCCATTCCTGTTTGGCCATTTCACCAATGCGGATGCGATGTATGCCCCGGTGATCAACCGCTTCCACGTCTATGATGTGCCGCGTTCAAAGATATCGCAGGACTATATGAATACGATGATGGAGCTTCCTGCGTGGCAAGAGTGGGACAAGGCGTCCCGCACTGAGAGCTGGGTGATTGATTCGAGCGAGGTGGGGTGATCCCTCACTTCTTCAAGAACACATAATCCGTCGAATACGCCACGCTGCGATAGGCGCCTGCTTTCACGCAGGTCCCTTCCAGCTGACCGCCCTTCGTGTTGATGCGCTGGATCGTCGTCACCTCGGTCAGTGCGCCCTGACCCTTCCTGGCAGAGACCTCCAGTTTCAGCAGAGGAATGTCGGTGACAGCGGCTCCCGGCGCGCGGCCCGTGACCTTGCCTTGCACGATGCTGCCATCTGCCAGTTCCCAATGCGGCCCTGCGTAATGGCGTCCCACGGTCTTGCCGTCCTGGATCAGCGTGGCGACGGGCTCGCGGAAGGTCCAGTTCAATTTGCCCGCTGCGTCTGCCTTGCAATCATAGACCTGCGCGCCCTCTGCGTTGAGCGTGAGGATCGCTTTCTCGCCAGGCGCCGCGATCGCTTCGGGCAAAGCCTGTGCGGAGGCTGTTGAGGCAAAGCCAATCACTGCGGAAGCAAGGATGATGCGCGATGTCATGGTGATCTCCGTGTGCAACGCCCCGCGTTCCGTATGGGAGATTGGCCGAACCCGGCGCGCCGCGCAACGCATTCCTGCCTTGGCGGATCGCGAAACCCGGCTTCCCTTCGCGCCCGGGGCGCGCCATAAAGGTGCGCAATAATATTTCGTGGTCCGGAGATGCCCCTTGCCCGCCATCAAGTCGAAGATCGATGTCACATCAGCCGAATTCCGGGCCAACAAGGAA
>CAXTUM010000308.1:0-4369 GCA_964247205.1 uncultured Beijerinckiaceae bacterium | reverse complement strand
TGCGCTGGAAAAGGCCTGGGGCCGTCACAAGGCGGAAATCAAGGTGATTTCGGGGGGTTATGCGAGGAGCTGCGGCAACGACATCCCTGTGATCGACCGGGTGCGCGGCATGACGCGGGCTTTCCACGACAATGACAGCCGCGCGCCGAAGATTCTCGTGGCGAAGATGGGGCAGGACGGCCACGACCGCGGTCAGAAGGAGATCGCCTCGGCCTTCGCGGATCTGGGTTTCGAGGTCGAGATCGGGCATCTCTTCGCCACACCGGAAGAGGCGGCGGCGGAGGCCGTGCAGGGCAATGTCCATGTCATCGGCGTGTCGTCGCTGGCGGCTGGGCATCTGACCCTGGTGCCGGAACTGAAGAATGCGCTGAACGATCAGGGCCGACCGGATATCATGGTCGTGGTCGGCGGCGTCATCCCGCCGGAGGATGTGCAGACCCTGCTCGACATGGGCGCGGCGGCGGTGTTTCCGCCGGGCACGAACATCCCGGAAGCAGCGGCGAAGTTGCTGGATAAGCTGAACCTGAAACTGGGCTATGCGCAGCCGCCGGTTGCTGCGGCGGAGTAGGCTTTACGCCCGCCCCCGCTCGATCGACCGCTGCACCACCTGCCGCACTTCCGGATCACTCAGGAACAGATCGTGCCGCAACGCCACCCAGCCGCCGTAATCGGTGGCATCGACCACACGGACGCCGAGCCCCTCCAGCTGTTCGCGCGTCGCAGCGCCGGTGCGGGCCACGCCGCCGGCGAGACGGCGGGAAACTTCCAGCGCGCGGTCGCCGGTGGACGAAATCACCGTGATGCGCGGCACCAGCGTGCGCAGGCGTTTCAGGGCGTTGTCGAAGAGATCAAAGTCTATATCGGGTGACGCCAGCACGATGGCGCCCAGGCGGCTGGCCATGATGTCGCCGTGGCGGGCCCAGATCTGGCGCAGCGTCTCCACCGTCAGCAGCGTGCCCATGCTGTGCGCCACGATATGCACACGGGACGCCCCGCCTTCCGACAGCAACGCCACCAGCGTTTCCTCGAAGGCATCACGGGAATAAAGCGCGCTTTCTCGGTCATAGCCGTAGTCGAACAGGGCAGCGCGCGACGGCCAGGAGAACAGCACGGAGGGGCCTGTGAAGCCGATGCCCTCAGTCAATTCGATGGCGCTGATCGAGGCGCTCTCGAAGCTCTCCTTGTAGCCATGGATGAACAGCAGCACCTCGCGACCGGCCGCGGCCGCGATCAGGCCTTCGGATGCCGGACGACTGTCGGGGGCGACACGGTCGATGCTCCAGTTCCCGCTGAAGGTGGAGCGCGCGCGGCCCAGCATTGTCGTATCCGGGCGGTTGAAAACCACGCGGCTGAAGGCCGTGCTGCTGCTGCGCTCGTGGCTGTACCACGGCGTTTTCAGCGCGCCCTTGACCGGCTGCCGGTTGGTGAGGGCCAGCAGGGTCGGGTTATAGCCGGGCGGCGGCGCAACGGCGGACTGGCTGACGCTGCCGGAGGCCAGCACATCGGGCACGCAGCCGCTCATGCCAATCGCCGCCGTGCAGGCGGTGGCGGAGAGAAAAGCGCGGCGTGTTGCGCGAAATGTCATGGCGCGGCGAGAATCCGGGTTGGGGAATGCGCTTCAATAGCGTTTCAGGGGTGAATGGAACCCTAATGCACCGTTGGATGTGGCAATGATGAGGCGGTATTCTTGCCATGAGAGAAATAGATGCCTTGCATCTTTCACCCCCTCCCCTGCATCCGCGTTGTCCGCTAAGGAGACAACCGACGATGGAAAGCTGACACCATGCTTATTCAGCCCGGGACCGAAGCCGAGGTGGCCGCTGCCGTGCTGGATGCACGCGCCGCGAAGGCTCCGCTGTCGATCGAGGGGGGCGGCACGAAGCGCGGACTTGGCCGACCCAGCCAGACCGAGCGCACGCTGTCGCTCAAGGGGCTGTCCGGCATCACACTGTATGAACCCTCGGAAATGGTGATTGGCGCGTGGGCGGGAACACCTCTGGCTGACGTGCAGAGGACGCTGGACGACCGCGGGCAGATGCTGGCGTTCGAGCCGATGGATTACCGCCCGCTGCTGGGCTCCACGGGCGAACCGACAATCGGCGCCGTTGCGGCCTGCGGGATCGCCGGACCGCGCCGCATCATGGCGGGAGGCGCGCGCGACAGCCTGATCGGCGTGCGCTTCGTCAACGGGCGCGGCGAGATCATCAAGAACGGCGGGCGCGTGATGAAGAACGTCACAGGGCTTGATCTGGTGAAATTGCAGGCGGGCGCCTACGGCACGCTGGGCGTTCTGACCGAGGTGATCTTCAAGGTGATTCCGAAGCCGGAGACGGTAGCAACGCTGGTGCTGGAGGGTCTGGACAATGCGGCGGCCATCCGCGCCATGGCGGCCGCGCTGCAATCGCCGTTCGAGATCACTGGCGCGGCGCATGAGCCGGGTAATATCCTTCCGGGTGACAGCATGACCTACTTGCGCATCGAGGGCTTTGCCGAGCAGATTGCCTACCGGACGGGAGAACTGCGCAAGGTGCTGGCGGCGTTTGGGCTGCTTGAACCCTTGGGTGGCAAATGGCCTGCGAAGATATGGCCGTATCTGCGCGATGGCGGACAGCTTGTCGAGCATGGCCTGCCTTATGTCTGGCGCTGTTCCGTCGCGCCGGACAAGGGCGCATTGCTGGCGCAGGACGCGGGCGGCGCAGCCTATTTCGACTGGGGCGGCGGGCTGGTGTGGCTTGGGTTCAAAGAGGCGGATGAGATGCTGGCTGCCAGCATCAACACCGCCGCCGCCCGCCACGGCGGCTATGCGATGCTCGTGAAAGCGCCGGATGAATTCCGCGCCCGCGTTAACGTCTTCCCGCCGCTCGATCCTGCCATCCAGAAACTGCAGGCCGGTCTCAAGGCGAGCTTCGATCCGGACGGGGTTCTCAATCCCGGCCGCATGTACGCGGGGCTGTGAGCGATGCAAACCAGTTTCACTCCCGCCCAGCTCGCCGATCCGCAGATCGCGGCGTCCGAAAAGATCCTGCGCACCTGCGTGCACTGCGGCTTCTGCACCGCGACCTGTCCGACCTATCTGCTGCTGGGCGACGAGCTCGACAGCCCGCGCGGGCGTATATACCTCGTCAAGGACATGCTGGAGCAGGGCAAGCCCGCCAATGCCGAGGTGGTGAAGCATGTCGACCGGTGTCTTTCGTGCCTGTCCTGCATGACGACCTGCCCGTCCGGCGTGCACTACATGCACCTGATCGACCATGCCCGCGCGCATATCGAGGAGACGTATGATCGTCCGTTGCATGACCGGCTGATGCGCGCCGTCCTCTCGTGGGTGCTGCCGTATCCGGGGCGCTTCCGGCTGGCGCTGGCAGGCGCTTTCTACGGGCGGCTGGCCAAGCCGGTGCTGGAGCGGCTGCCAGTGATCGGCGGACGCCTTGGCGCGATGCTCTCGCTGGCTCCGGCCAGCGTGCCGCCGCGTTCGCTGGCGTCTGCGGGCGATGTCTTTCCCGCTGCTGGCCAACGCAAGAAACGCGTCGCTCTCCTCACGGGATGCGCGCAGCCTGTTCTCAAGCCCTCCATCAATGACGCAACGATCCGCCTGCTGACGCGCTTCGGCGTTGAGGTGGTTCTCCCCAAGGGCGAAGGCTGCTGCGGCGCGCTGGTCCATCACATGGGCCGCGAGCACGAGGGGCATGTGTTTGCCAAAGCCAATATCGATGCCTGGACCGCCGAAATCGAAGGTGACGGGCTTGATGCCATCATCATCACCGCGTCAGGCTGCGGCACCACGATCAAGGATTATGGCCACATGCTGCGCGATGACGCGGCCTACGCGGCAAAAGCTGCGCGTATCTCGGCGCTTGCGAAGGATATCACGGAGTTCCTCGCCGAGATGGAGCTTCCTCCCGCTGCGCCGAAAAATCTTACAGTTGCCTATCATTCAGCCTGCTCGATGCAGCACGGGCAGAAGATCACGGATGCGCCAAAGAAGCTGCTGAAAGCGGCGGGTTTCACCGTGAAGGATGTGCCGGAAGGCCATATCTGCTGCGGATCGGCAGGCGTCTACAACATCCTGCAGCCCGAGATCGCGGGACAGCTGAGGGCGCGCAAGGTGAAGAACATCGAGCGCACGAAACCCGACCTCATCGCCACCGGCAACATCGGCTGCATGACGCAGATCGGCAAGGGGACCGAAATTCCCATCGTGCATACGGTGGAGTTGCTGGACTGGGCGACTGGCGGACCGGTTCCGGAGGGGTTGGATTCGGCGCGGTGACTTCCTTCTCCCGCCTGCGGGAGAAGGCGGCGCGCAGCGACGGGTGAGGGCCTTCGACTCTCCCCTCACCCGGCCCTTCGGGCCACCCTCTCCCGCAAG
>CAXTUM010000307.1:0-4370 GCA_964247205.1 uncultured Beijerinckiaceae bacterium | reverse complement strand
CAGCTGACGGAAGATTTGGGAAAACGCTGGGTCGGCGCTTCGCTCGCCTTCAAGCCCTTCGCATGCGGAACCATGACGCAGCCTTATGTGGATTGCGCCATTGCGCTTGCACAGAGCAGCGTCAAAGCTGAAGAGATAGTGAGCATAGTCTGCCAGGTTGGCGAGGGCACCGTGCACCGCCTGTGGGAGCCGCTTGCCCTCAAGCAGTCCCCGCCCAACGGGTATGCTGCCAAGTTCTCGACTCCGGACTGTATCGCGGCCGGATTTCTCCTGGGGGATGCCGGGCTGAAGGCTTTCGGGGATTCCGCCATCGCTGATCCCGCCCGTCGCGCGCTCGCCGCCAGGGTGAGCTATATTGTTGATCCCGCCAATCCCTATCCCCGCGCTTTCACGGGTCATCTCCGCGCCACGCTGCGCAACGGCGAGGTGCGCGAATTCCGCCAGGCGCACATGCGCGGCGGGGCAAATGCGCCGCTGTCCGACGCCGAAATCATTGCGAAGTACCGCGCGAATATTCGTTTCGGCGGCTGGAGCGCCGCGCGTGGCGAGCGGATGCTTGCCGCCATTGAGGCGCTGGTGTGTGGCGGCGATGTCAGCATGAAGGAAGCACGGACGTGACGGGAGAACTTGCAGGCCGCGTAGCGCTCGTTACGGGCGGTGCGCGCAACATCGGGCGCGCTATCGCGTGCGATCTGGCGGCAGGCGGCGCAGCAGTCATGGTGACGGCACGCGCCGATATGACGGGATTGCAGGAAACAGTGCGCCTGATTGAGCTTGACGGAGGACGTGCCGCCGCCTTGCTGGCTGATGTGACGGATGAAAACTCTGTGGCAGTGCTGATGGCAGGTGCGCTGCAGGCGTTCGGCAGGCTGGACATTCTCGTCAATAACGCGGCGGTTCGCACTGAAAAATCTTTCTCCATGATGACACTGGCGGACTTCCGTGCAGTGACGAGCGTGGCGCTCGAAGGTCCGTTCATCTGCGCGCGCGCCGCTCTCACCGCCCTGTCCGTCAGCGATGGGGCGGCCATCATCAACATCGGCGGTCTCACAGCCTACACCGGAGCAAAGGACCGTGTGCATGTCGTCGCCGCCAAGGCCGGACTGGACGGTCTCACCAAGGCGCTGGCGCATGATCTCGCACCCTCGGGGATCACCGTGAATCTCGTGTCCCCCGGCATGATCGAGACCGTTCGGGCCGGTCACGAACCCGGCCACCATGCTGGCCGCACCACGCTGCTCGGGCGCCGGGGAACGCCGGACGATGTCGCCGGCATGGTGCGCTATCTTGCGGGGCCGCGTGCGCGATATGTGACAGGGCAGACCATGCATGTGAACGGCGGAGTCTACTTGCCATGAGGCGTTGTTCTTGACGTCCCTTTCGCTCCAGGCCGCGCAATCAGCAAACACCAGAGGAGATCGCCCATGCCTGATACCATCCGCATCAAAGGGATTCTTTTTCTGTCAGCGCTGGCGTTCCCAGGCCTGGCCGCCCCGGCCTGGTCACAGGAGCCTTACCCCAACAAGCCCATCACAGTCATCGTGCCATATGCGCCAGGCGGCAACACTGACGTTATCGCCCGCATTGTCCTCGACCAAATGGCGCAGAACCTGAAGCAGCCGCTGATCGTCGAAAACATCGGGGGAGCGGGCGGAACCACGGGGTCGCTTCGCGGTGCGCGCGCCACGCCTGATGGATACACGATCCTGGTTGGTCAGATGGGCACGCATGGCGCTGCCCCGGCGCTCTATCCAAATCTCGCCTACAATCCGGTGACCGATTTCGAGCATGTGAGCCAGCTCACCGATACGCCCATCGCAATCTTCGTGCGCAAGACACTGCCGGTGAACTCGCTCGGCGAACTCATCGCCATGCTGAAAGCCAACCCGGGAAAGCTGAACAACGGTCACGGCGGCGTGGGCGCCACTTCACATGTGAGCTGCCTGCTCTTCTCGGCGATAACGGGCACGACCGGCCAGCTTGTCCCATATCGCGGTTCAGGCCCTGCGTTGAACGACCTGATCTCGGGCACGCATGACTACATGTGCGATCAGATTCCGCATACCGTTCCCCATGTGCTGGGCGGTTCGATCAAGGCGCTGGCGCTCGCCGCCGAGACGCGTGCTGACGTGCTCCCCGATGTGCCGACGACGGTGGAGGCTGGCGTTCCCCAGCTCCAGGCATCTGGCTGGAACGCCATGTTCGCACCCAAGGGAACATCTCGTGCCATTGTGGACAGACTGGCGCAGGCCGTGAGCGCAGCACTCGATGATCCAACCACAAAGACGAAGCTTGAAGGCATTGGCGCCATCATACCGCAGAAGCGCGGACCTGATGCTCTCCGCTCTATGGTCGCCAGTGAGGTAGAGAAATGGACACCAGTGATCCGCGCGGCTAATGTCAGGCTGCAATAGGTCAGCCTTTGGAGACGGTCTTCCGGGGCAAAGTCAGAGATATCGTCACGGGTTACCCTTTACAGCCCGGAACTTGGCGCTGTCCTCCATTCGCAAATTGATTGAACCACCTTTGCAGCCTGCGCGTAGAATTTGCAGGCTGATTTCGCGAGACTGATCCGTCGGAGTGATAGATGTCGAATACCCTTGCCTTCCGTGCAGCAGTGATTGCGGTTTACATTGTTTTTCAGGGTTCTGGAGCGAATGCCCAGGGCGCTCCGCCTGCGCCGATGGTGACAGTGGCCTCCCCAATCCAGAAAAAAGTCACGCAGTGGGACGAGTATACAGGCCGTTTTGAAGCCCGCGAACAGGTGGAAGTGCGGGCTCGCGTTTCCGGTTTTGTCGACAGGATTCATTTCCGTGACGGCCAGCTCATCAAGAAGGGCGACCTCCTTTTCACCATTGATCAGCGCCCTTACAAACTCGCGGTCGATGCCGCGCGCGCAGATATCGCAAGAGCAAGAGCCCAGGTTGCGCTGGCTGACAACGAGGTCGACCGCGCGGAGGGACTGACGCGCAACCAGACAATCACGGTGCGTGACCTCGATCAACGCAAGTCCAACCTGGCAGTGGCGCGGGCCGGTCAGCAGGCGTCGGAAGCCAACCTGAAGATCGCCGAACTCAATATGGAATGGACGGAGGTCAAGGCTCCTATCGATGGCCGGATCTCGGACAAGCGCATTGATGCCGGCAATCTGATCTCGGGCGGACAGACAGGCGCCACACTCCTGACGACAATCGTCAGCATTGATCCGATCAACTTCATCTTCGAGGCTTCGGAGGCCGATTACCTGCGTTATGCGCGCCTGAACCAGAGTGGCGAGCGTCTCAGCGGCCGTGAGCAGGCGCAACCGGTGCAGGTCCGCCTTGCGGATGAAGCGGAATGGACACGGCAGGGGCAGCTTACCTTCGTGGACAACCAGCTGAACACCCGTTCCGGCACCATCCGCGGGCGCGCGCTGATGGACAACAAGGATCAGTTCCTGACACCCGGCACCTTCGGCCGGATGCGCCTGTTCGGCGGCGAGTTCGAGGCGCTCCTGGTGCCTGACGCCGTGATCGCATCGGACCAGACCCGCAAGGTGGTCATGATCCTGGGGCCGGAGAACAAGGTGGTTCCAAAGCCGGTCGTTCTCGGCCAGATCGTGGACGGCCTCCGTGTCATCCGCAGCGGTCTTTCACTCACCGACAGGGTGATCATCAATGGTACGGCCAATCCAATGGTCCGGCCCGGATCCGTCGTCAATCCGCAACCGGGTGAGATCAAGCCAGCGACGAATTAACCCGCCAAAGGTTCAGGCCTTTCTCCTCCTATCCTTTTTGCAGGTTCAGTCATGTTCCGTTTTGCCCATTTCTTCATCGACCGCCCGATCTTTGCGACCGTCCTTTCCGTTCTTCTCACGATCGCGGGCGCGATCGTGCAGCGTGGACTGCCGATCTCGGAATACCCCGAAATTGCCCCGCCTACCGTCAGCATCACAGCGAGCTACCCCGGCGCATCCGCCGAGGTGATCGCAGCCACGGTGGCCACGCCGATCGAGCAGGAGGTCAACGGCGTCGATAACATGCTCTACATCGTGTCGCAGTCGACGGGCGATGGCCGCGTGTCGATCAACGTCGTCTTCAAGCCCGGAACAAACGTTGATCAGGCGCAGGTGCTCGTGCAGAACCGCGTGGCGGGCGCCGAACCGCGCCTGCCGGAGGATGTGCGCAGGCTCGGCGTGACGGTGCGCAAGGCATCGCCCGATCTGATGATGGTCATCCACATGATCTCGCCCGACGGGTCGCGGGACCAGCAGTACATCTCCAATTACACCACGCTTTTCGTGAAGGACGTGCTGACGCGCGTGGACGGGGTGGGCAATGTCACTGTCTTCGGTGCGCGTGACTATTCCATGCGGGTGTGGCTGGACCCCG
>CAXTUM010000306.1:0-4371 GCA_964247205.1 uncultured Beijerinckiaceae bacterium | reverse complement strand
TCACGCCGCATCCGCCCGCAGCCTGCTCCCCCGCAACACCCCCGAAGCCTCCAGGCTCGGATACGCCACAGCCGTCACATGGGCGTTGATCCGCTTCAGGTCCCGCAAGATATCGAGATGCAGAGCACTGGTCTCGATGGAAGCCAGCGTGCCGTCGCGCAGCCGTTGCAGATGGTTCTCCATGGCCTCGCGTTCGGCTGCACGGATGCGGTCTTTCTCCGCCACCAGTTCGCGCGCCATGGTCATGTCACCGGTCATGAACACGGTCATGGCGAGGCGCATCTGCTCGACCACGCGGGTATGGAGCGACCGGATTTCGCCCCATCCCGCAGGTGAGAAATCCACCTTCAGCCGCTGCTTCTTGGCCGCAAGCTCCAGCAGGCTCTTGTCGATGATATCGCCCACATGCTCCAGATTGGTCGTGAACAGGATGAGATCGAAGGCTTTTCGGCTGTCTGCTTCGGGCAGCGGCTGGCGCGTTAGGCGCGTGAGATAGAGCTTCACCTCCTCCTGCCGCCGGTCCACCTCGTTGTCGAGCGCCTTGATGTCCTGCCGTCGCTGCTCGTCGCCGCTCTCAAAAGCGCGCAAGGTCTCGCGCAGCATGATCTCGACATGATCCGCCATGGCCATCACCTCGCGCTGCGCGGCGGCGAGCGCCACGGTCGGGCGGTCCATCAGGCTGTCGTCGAGATGCGCCACCCGGCGCTGATCGGCTTCCTTGGTATCCGGCAGCAGCTTTTCGAGCCATGCTGCGGCAAAGGTCGTCAGCGGCAGGAAGAGCACCGCCACGCCGATGTTGAACAGCGTGTGCAGATTGGCGATCTGCCGCGCCGGATCAGAGGCCAGATGCGTGGACGCTTCCACAAGCTGCTGCAGGAAGAGCAGCGCCAGCACCGCGCCAATCATGCGGAAGACGAGATTGCCCAGCAAAATCCGCCGTGAGGCCACTGGTCCGCGCATCGAGAGCCCCAGCGGGATCAGCGCCGAACCGATGTTGCAGCCCAGCACCAGCGCAATGGCAGGAGCCAGACCAATCGCTCCAGTAGTGGCCAATGACATGATGAGCAGGATAGCCGCGACGCTCGAATGCATGAGCCAGGCGATCAGAGCCCCCAGGATCACGGCAATGATCGGATCGCTGCCAAGGCGCTGCATCACCATCGCCAGCAATTCGCTCTGTTTCAGCGGCTCGGCGGCAGCCTTTGCCATGCCCAGCGCCAGAACCATCAGGGCAAGCCCGATGATGATCCGCCCGAGCTGTTTGGGAACAGGTTTGTCCGTCGCCATAAAGAGGCCGACGCCCCCCACCAGCAGAACCGGCACCAGCGCCTGCAGATTGAACGCCAGAGCCTGCACAACGATGGTCGAGCCGATATCCGCTCCCAGCATGACAGCGAGCGCCGGAGCCAGCGCGATCATGCCGCGTTCGGCAAAGCCCGCCACGATCAGTCCGGTAGCGGCGGAGCTTTGCACGGCGGTGGCTACACCGATGCCTGCGAGACAGGCGCTGACCCGGTTGGAAGTCGCCTTGGCGATGGCGCTGCGGAACTTGTCGCCGAAGGCCCGCAGCACACCGGTCTTCACCATGCGGATCGACCAGATCAGCAGGGCGATGGCCCCCATCAGGTTGAGAAGAAAAGTATGGCCGTCCAACGTGCGAAATTCCTTGTTGAGAGCAGGTGAATCGAAAGCCGAATCGATGTCAAACCATTTCGCCGGCTTAGGGAATAAGGCCAGCAAGCATGGCCGCTTTCGAGTTGAAAAGCGATGCTTCCATCGCTTTCATCATCCTCGGTTTATCTGGCGGGATGTCGGGCATGATGCAGCGGCAAGCTGCGGGAATTACAGAAACAGCGCAGGAGCAGGGTGTCATTTCCGTAGACACCCGACCTTGTTTCATTGACAGCCCTTGCCGCCCCCGAAAGAGAAAATCCATGCTAATGCTTTGTTGCAGTCCGTTCCTGTGTCAGGTCATCGTTCATGACAACCGCTTCCACTCCCCTCTCCGGCGAAACCATTGTCGCCCGTCTGCAGTCACTGGCGCGACACACCGATGTGCCTGGCGAAATGACGCGGCTGTCACTGTCTCCGTCGCATCGCAAGGCCGCCGACGAGATACTGGGTCTTTTCCGCGCCGCGGGTATGGAGGCCCGGATCGATCCACTGGGCTCTGTCATCGGGCGATACGCCAATGATCGCAATGATGCGAAGACGCTGCTTATAGGCTCGCATATCGATACTGTGCCCAATGGCGGCATCTATGACGGGCCGCTTGGCGTTATGGCTGGTCTGGCGGTTGTCGAGGAACTGGCGCGGCAGGGCAAAAGGCTCCCGTTTGATATCGAGGTCTTTGCCTTCTCTGATGAGGAGGGCGTGCGGTTTCCCTCGTCCTTCAGTTCGTCTCGCGCCGTGGCCGGAACGTTTGACGCCAAAATGCTTGATGAAAAGGACAAGGACGGCGTCACACGCGCCGAGGCGCTGACAGCTTTCGGTTGTGACCCGGCGCGCTGGGCCGAAGTGAAGCGGGATGCGCGGACCCTCGTGGGCTATCTTGAGGTTCACATCGAGCAGGGGCCTGTGCTGGAGGCTGAAAACGAAGCGCTGGGCGTTGTTTCGGCCATCGCGGGGCTCTCGGGCGGACGCATGACCATCACCGGCAAGGCAGGTCACGCCGGAACCACATCAATGGACCTGCGCAAGGACGCGTTGACCTGCGCTTGCGAGATCGTGCTGGCGCTCGAAAAGATAGGCCGTGAAACAGATGACCTTGTGGCGACTGTCGGCCAGCTGACGGTTTCGCCGGGCGCTGGCAATATCATTCCCGGAATGGTCAGCTTTGGTTATGATATCCGCAGCTCCAGGGATGGCGTGCGCGTCAAGGCACTTGCAAGGGCCATGGGCCGTGCCCGCGAGATAGCCGACGAGCGCGGTCTGGAAATCGACATCGCGATGACCAGTGCCCTGCCTGCTTCCGCTTCTGATCCGGCCTTGATGGAGGCCCTGTCCTCGGCGATCACCCGGCAAGCTGGCAAGGCGCGTCATCTCGTTTCCGGCGCTGTGCACGATGCCATGATCTTCCGCACTGTCTGCCCGCATGTCATGCTGTTCGTGCGCTCGAAGGATGGTCTGAGCCATCACCCGGATGAATTCACGGCGGCTGAGGACATCGGCAAGGCCGCGCGGGCGCTGTATGATGCCGTGATGGTGCTTGCAGAGAAGTCAGCGTCTAGTTGATCCACCAGATTGTGGAGTTCAGGATCATCGCAAACGTCACCCAGCCCAGATAGGGCAGTTGCAGCAGGCCTGCGAACCGGTCGACCCTGCTGAATGTCACAACCATGGCAGCGACAGATATCACCAGGCCGACCGCAACGAAAAGACCTGCCAGTGGGCTCTTTGCTCCGAAGAATGCGAAGGACCAGCCCATGTTGAACAGGATCTGGATGAAGAACGCCAGGATGGCGTGATTGCGGGGTTTGCCACCGTCCAGCACCCTGAGAATTCGCCAGAAGCCGAAGGCCATCAGAGCGAACAGGATGGGCCACACGATCGGGAACGCGATGTTTGGCGGATTGAACCACGGCTTGTTCAGGCCGGCATACCAGGTCGAGATCACAGGCGTCGTGACGCTTGAGCCGACCATCGTCGCAGTTACGACGACCAGGATGGCAAGCCCCAGAAAGACCAGCGAGCGGGCTGAACGGGCGAGAATGAGTGAATCTGATATATCCTGCATGGAAACTCCTTTATCGATCCGGGTTGATGTCGTCAAAGGACGCATTGGTGCTTGACCTTTCGGTATCTGTCCGGCATCCGCGATATCTGTTCATGTGGAAACATTCTTGTCCCCGCTTCTTGCTTTCCCGTAGAAATTTCTGACAATCCTCACGATTGCCCTCGTCAATCTGTTGTTCGGATTCCTGCGGCTGCTGGGGCCGGAGCGCGCATCCGATCTCGGCGGATGGCTTACCCGTCACATCGGGCCGCTGCTGCCCGCACACAGAATTGCACTGAACAACATCCGCGCGGTTTTTCCTGGAATGCCTGACGCCGAAGTGAAACGCATCGCTTCTGGCGCCTGGGAAAATCTGGGCCGTACGGGCGCGGAATATGCCCATCTCCATCATTTGTTCGACTGGGATGTCGACAATCCCGAGGCTGGTCGAACCACGGTGGACGGGATCGAGCATTTCGAGACCTTGCGGGACGACGGCAAGCCCGGCCTTATCTTCTCGGCGCATCTTGGCAACTGGGAGATGCCTGCGATCTGCGCCGCGCGCTATGGCCTGAATGCGACGGCCGTCTTCCGTGCGCCCAACAACGATGCGGCCCGCGCCATCATCCATTCCATCCGCTCCGGCACCATGGGCG
>CAXTUM010000305.1:0-4377 GCA_964247205.1 uncultured Beijerinckiaceae bacterium | reverse complement strand
GGATCACGGGCTGGGCGCAGGTCAACGGCTTCCGCGGTGAGACCTCGACCGATGACAAGATGGCGGCCCGCGTCGAGCATGACCTGTATTACATCGACAACTGGTCGATCATGCTCGATCTCAGGATCATCGCGCAGACCGTGTTCTCGCCTAGGGCCTATCGCAACGCGGCGTGAGGACAGGCCTCAAGCCGCCATTGCTGTCTCTGCCACCTTCACCCAGTATGACACGCCGACCGGGATCGCCTTGTCGTCGAAATCATACGCCGGATGGTGGACGCCTGCGGTGTCACCATTGCCCATGAAGATATAGGCGCCGGGGCGCTTCTCCAGCATATAGGAGAAATCTTCCGCGCCCATCAGCGGCTCGATCGTGCGGTCGACGAGATTTGCGCCCGAAATCCCTGCGGCCACCTTGGCGGCAAAATCGGTCTGCTCCGGATGGTTCACCGTCACGGGATAGCCAATGTGGTATTCGACGGTGATCGTGGCGCCCGCCGCCATGGCGATGCCCGCCGCGATTTCCTTGATGCGCCGTTCCGCCATCAGCCGTGTCTCGGCCTTCAGAGTCCGCACGGTGCCGCGCAGATGCGCCGTCTGCGGAATGACATTGTACGCATCGCCGGATTTGACATCGCAGATCGACACCACGACGGAGTCCAGCGGGTCCGCCGTGCGCGCCGCGATGGTCTGGATCGCAAGGATCAGCTGGGCCGAGGTCACGACGGGGTCGATGCAGTCATGGGGCCGCGCCGCATGGCCGCCCTTGCCCTCGATATGGATATCGAACCGGTCCGCCGCCGCCATGGCCGGGCCGGTGCGGATAGCGAAGTTTCCCAGCGGGATGCCCGGCATGTTGTGCATGCCGTAGACCTCCTGGATGCCGAAGCGCTCCATCAGGCCCTCCTCGCACATCGCGAGGCCGCCGCCGCCGCCTTCTTCTGCCGGCTGGAAGATCATCACGGCGGTGCCGTCGAAATTGCGTGTTTCGGCCAGATATTTCGCGGCGCCCAGCAGCATGGCCGTGTGCCCGTCATGGCCGCAGGCATGCATCTTGCCGGGATTCTTCGACGTGTGGGCAACGCCGGTCGCTTCGTGGATTGGCAGGGCATCCATGTCGGCGCGCAGACCCACGACCTTGCCGGAGCTGTTCTTGCGGCCCTTGATCACGGCGACGACGCCCGTCTTGCCGATGCCTGTCACCAGTTCGTCCACGCCGAAGGATTTCAGCTTTTCGGCGACGAAAGCAGAGGTCAGAACTTCCTCGTAGCCAAGCTCCGGGTTCTCGTGGAGATAGCGGCGCCATCCGGCGATCTCATCGGAAAACTCTGCGACGCGGTTGATGATCGGCATGGTTTGGCCTCGTGGTTCAGGAAAGCAGCAAGAAGACGCCAAGCAGGCCTTTGGGTCAACCCGATTGATTGTCGCGTTCGCGAGAATTGCGGTGATCTTGCATCCGCCGCGCGCAAGGCGCATGAGCGGGGAAAATCAGAGATTTCCCGTGAACCTGCGCACCAAGCCACCCGAAAGACGCACAAGTGCCGATGGCCGTACGCCGGTCGAGACGGCTATTGCCGCGCTGGACCGGAGCCTGCCGGCAGATGAGGCCAAGATGCAGGCCAGCCAGCTCTGCAAGATCTATCTGCTGGAAGAGCGGATGCTGGCCCGGACAGCACTGGAAGCAGGTGGAGGAGGCTTCGCCTGCGCCGAATCCCTCTCGCTGGCGCAGGATGCGGTGATCCGTGCCCTTTACGACCTGGCCGTAAGCAGGCTGTATCCAGCTGAGAACCGGTCGTCGGGCGAACGCCTCGCGATTTGCGCCACCGGCGGCTATGGCCGCAGCACCATGGCGCCGGGATCGGATGTCGATGTGCTGTTTCTCTTCCCGTTCAAGCAGACCGCGTGGAACGAGAGCATCGCGGAAACCCTTTTGTACTTCATGTGGGATCTCGGCCTCAAGGTGGGGCACGCCACCCGCTCGGTTGACGAATGCATCCGCGAGGCCGCGAAGGACCTGACGATCCGCACAGCCCTGCTGGAATCCCGCATTGTGGCGGGCGACATAGGCTTGTACCAGGAACTCGCCAGCCGTTTCGACCGCGATATCGTCAAGGGGTCCGGTGCCGAATTCGCCCATGCCAAGCTCGAAGAGCGGGAAATTCGCCTCAAGAAGCAGGGCTCTTCGCGCTATCTTGTCGAGCCCAATGTCAAGGAAGGCAAGGGCGGTCTGCGCGATCTGAACACGCTGTTCTGGATCGCGAAATACGTCTACCGCGTGCAGGAGCCGTCCGAGCTTGTGGAGCAGGGCGTCTTCACGCCGGCCGAAGCGGCGCTTTTTCACCGCTGCGAGGATTTTCTCTGGCGCGTGCGCTGCATGATGCATTTCATCTCGGGGCGTGCGGAGGAGCGGCTTTCTTTCGACATGCAGCGGCAGGTGACGGCCAAATTCCATTACCGGGCCCATGGCGGACTTTCGGCGGTGGAGCGCTTCATGAAGCATTATTTCATGGTGGCGAAGGATGTGGGGGACCTCACCGCCATTGTCTGCGCTGCGCTGGAGGCCCGCGAGCAGAAGCCCCGCGCCATGCTCGACCGCATGCTGGGGAGCTTCAAACGGCGTCGGCGGGCGTTGTCGGGCACGCTGGATTTTCTCATCGACCATGACCGTATCACGGTGGCGAGTGATGACGTGTTTTCCAAGGATCCGGTCAATCTGCTGCGTCTGTTCTGGTTTGCGGCGCAGAACCAGCTGGAACTGCACCCCGATGCCAAGCGGCTGGTGACGCTGTCGCTGCGCAACATTGATGCAAGACTGCGCAACAATCCGGAGGCTAACCGGCTTTTTCTGGAAATCCTGACCTCGCGCAGCGTGACGGAGCTTGTCTTGCGCCGCATGCATGAAACCGGCGTTCTGGGCCGTTTCATCCCTGATTTCGGTCGCATTCAGGCCATGATGCAGTTCTCGTCTTATCATCATTATACAGTGGACGAGCATACGTTGCGCGCGGTCGGCGTGCTGTCGGAAATCGATGCCGGAAGACTGAAGGACGAGCATCCCGTCGCCTATGAAATCTTTCCCACGCTGCAGAACCGCCGGGCGCTTTATGTCGCGCTGTTCCTGCATGACATCGGCAAGGGCCGGGACGAGGACCACAGCATTGTCGGCGCCCGGATCGCCCGGGAGCTATGCCCCCGCTTCGGACTGACTGAGGCTGAAACCGAGACGGTCAGCTGGCTGATCGAGCATCATCTGCTGATGTCGAATGTCTCCCAGCACCGCGATATTTCCGATCCGAAGACGACCGAAAGCCTGGCTGGCACCGTGCAGTCGCTGGAGCGGCTGAAGCTGCTGCTTGTGCTCACGGTCTGCGACATCAAGGCGGTGGGCCCCGGCGTCTGGAACGGCTGGAAGGGCCAGCTTCTGCGCTCGCTCTATTGGGAGACCGAGGTGATCCTTGCGGGCGGTCATTCGGCGCTCAACCGCAAGGAGCGTGTTTCTGCCGCACAGGCCGAACTCAGGGACAAGCTGCCGCAGATGTCGGATGCGGATTTCCAGGCCTATGCCCAGCGCCATTTCCCGGCTTACTGGCTCAAGGTCGATCCGGCGCGCAAGCTCAAGCACGCCGAGATGCTGTACAAGGCCGCACAATCCGGAGAGATGCTGCTGACCGACACCGAGACCAACGCCTTTCGCGGTGTGACGGAACTGACGGTGCTGGCCATCGATCACCCCCGTCTGCTGGCGATCATCACCGGGGCCTGCGCGGCGGCGGGAGCGAATATCGTTGAAGCCCAGATATTCACCACGACGGATGGACTGGCGCTCGATACGATCTTCATCTCCCGCGCCTTCACCGAAGACAGCGATGAATTGCGGCGCGCGGAGCGCGTGGCGCGCCATATCGTGCAGACATTGAAAGGCGAGATGCGCCTGCCTGACGAGATCGCGTTGCGGGAGGCCGCCCGTGACAAGATGCTGGCTTTCAGCATCGCGCCCGACGTCGTGATCGACAATTCACTCTCGGACAAGAATACGGTGGTGGAGATCACCGGCCTCGACCGTCCGGGTCTGCTCTATGATCTGACGACGGTGATCGGAAAACTCAATCTCAACATCAATTCCGCCCGTATCGTCACCTTCGGAGAGAAAGCTGTCGATGTGTTCTACGTGACCGATCTCACCGGCGGAAAGCTGATCCAGCCGCAGCGCCAGCAAGTGCTGAAGCGCGATCTGCTCGCGGTGTTTGCGAATGCCGATTCCGCCGGCGCTCAAACCTCTGCAAAGGCTTGATTTTTGTCTCCTTCGCCCTGATATCCGGCTCACGCATGATTTCAACCGCATCGGATATCCGCAATGACTGACCCGACCAACGGCAAG
>CAXTUM010000304.1:0-4382 GCA_964247205.1 uncultured Beijerinckiaceae bacterium | reverse complement strand
TGCCGTCGAGCTTGCCCGCCAGTTCCGGCAGCACGAGGCCGGGGGCCTTGGCCGCGCCCGTCGATGTCGGGATCATCGACACGGCGGCGGCGCGCGCCCGGTAGAGGTCCTTGTGCATCTGGTCGAGCGAGGGCTGGTCATTGGTGTAGGAGTGAATCGTCGTCATCATGCCCTTCTCGATACCGATGGCGTCGTGGAGCACCTTCACGACCGGCACGAGGCAGTTGGTGGTGCAGGACGCATTCGAGATCACGAGATGCTTCTTCGTCAGCTTGTCGTGGTTGACGCCGTAGACCACCGTGAGATCAGCACCGTCCGCCGGAGCCGAGACGATGACGCGCTTGGCGCCTGCCGTCAGATGCGCAGCGGCCTTGTCGCGTGAGGTGAAGATGCCGGTGCATTCCATTGCCACATCGACCTTCAGCTTGGCATGCGGCAGAAGGGCCGGGTCCTTGATCGCCGTGACCAGGATTTTCTTGCCGTTGACGATGATCTTGTCGCCGTCCACCGTGACATCAGCGGGAAAGCGGCCATGGATCGAATCGAAGCGCAGCAGATGCGCGTTGGTCTCCACCGGGCCAAGGTCGTTGATGCCGACGACGACGATGTCCTTGCGCTTGGATTCCACGATGGCGCGCAGCACGTTGCGGCCGATACGGCCAAAGCCATTGATGAAAACACGAACCGCCATGGAATGATCCTTCATTGACTGCATCAGGAGCATGGCTCCCGGTTGCGGGAAAGTGCGGGTCTGATACCACTTGGAAAAGCCGAGTCAACGAAACCGGCGCATTGATCTGGAGTATCGTGAATGCATTTCGGCAGTGACAATGTGGTGGGGGCCAGCCCTGGGGTGATAGAAGCCATCGTATCCGCCAATGGCGGGGCGATGTCTTCCTACGGGGATGATGAGCTGGCAAAGGCGGTCGAGAAGCAGTTCAGTGCGATTTTCGAACGCGATGTCACAATCTTCCTGATGGCGACCGGCACTGCGGCCAACGGTCTGGCGCTCGCCTGCCTCACACCTGCCTGGGGCGAAATTTTCTGCCATCAGGACGCGCATGTCATGACGGACGAATGCGGCGGTCCCGAGCAATGGACCGGCGGCGCCAAGATCACGCCGCTGCCGGGCATCGGCGGCAAGATCAGGCCGGAGACCTTGCGGGCAGCATTGGAAGCTCCGCGCCGGGGCATCCACTCGGTCAAGCCTGCGTCGCTGTCGCTGACCAACCTGACGGAATGCGGAACCAGCTACAGCGCCGCCGAGACGGCCGAACTGGCATCCATCGCCAAACAGCACGGTCTCGGCGTGCATCTCGATGGTGCGCGCTTCTCCAATGCGCTGGTCGGTGGAAAGGCCACGCCGGCCGAACTCACGTGGAAAGCTGGCGTGGATGTACTGTGTCTGGGGGCCACCAAGAACGGCGCTCTGGCGGCGGAAGCCGTGATCTTCTTCGACAAGGCGTTGGCCGAAACCGCGCAGTACCGCCGGATGCGGGGCGGGCATCTCATCTCGAAAGGCCGATTGCTCTCGTCGCAATTTCAGGGCTGGCTGAAGGACGATCACTGGCTCGCACTTGCGCGCCACGCCAATTCAGCCGCGAAGCGCCTTGCGAAGGGCATGAAGGCCAACAAGCGTTTGCGCGTGGCCTGGAAGGTGGATGGCAATGAGGTTTTCGCCGTGATGCCTGAGAAGCTGGAGCAGAAGCTGCTGGCGCAGGGGTTCAAATTCTACCGCTGGCGCAACGAAGCGATAGCCGCCGCTGACAGGCCGCGCAAGGGCGAGGTGCTTTGCCGCTTCGTCTGCTCCTGGCAGACGGAGAATGCCGCGATCGACCAGTTTCTGGCTGCGGCGGCGAAGGCTTGAGGCCACAGATGCCCGGCCTTGGTATCGTTATAGCACCCGAGCGCGAGGCAGATATGCCTGCGATCAACCTGCTGGAGGAGCGCGCCTTCGGGCCGGGGCGTTTCTCGCGCACGGCATTCCGGCTGCGGGAAGGCAACCCGCATGACCGTGCGCTGTCCTTCATCGCCAGGGTCAGCACGCTCGTCGTCGGCTCCATTCGACTGACGCGCATCCATGTGGGCGTGCATCCCGCTCTGTTGCTGGGTCCGCTCACCGTCGATCCGGCGTTCCGTTCCCGGGGCATCGGCAAGTTGCTGATCGATGCTGCGCTGGAGACCGCTCAGGCGCGGGGGCACAAGCTGGTGCTGCTGGTGGGGGACGAGGCCTATTATGCCCGCAGCGGCTTCAGGCGTGTGCCGCCGGGGAAGATTGTGATGCCCGGCCCGGTCGATCCCATGCGGGTGCTGGTGCGGGAACTTGTTGAGGGGGCGCTCGATAGTATCTCGGGCATTGCAATGGCCTGAATCGCATCATGCCGAACAAGAAAAAGGCTCCGTTTCCGGAGCCTTTTCCAATGCGCGTTGGATCAGCCAGTCAGCGGAAGCGGACCTTGTCCTTGATGGCGGCTTCAGCGTTGGCCGGAACCACGTTCTTGGCCGTGAAGTCAGCCCAGTCCTTGTAGGGGCGCTTGGCGATGATTGCGGCAGCGCGGGCGTCACCAATCTGCGGCAGCGAATCGAGCTGGTCCTTGGTCGCCGTGTTGAGGTTGACGAGTGTGCCCTGGGCAGCTGGACGCTGGGCAGGCTGCGCAGCAGCAGGGGCTGCCGGGGTGGCTGCGCGGGGAGCGGCGGGTGCTGCAGGGGCGGCGGGAGCCGCAGGCGTTGCAGGCTGGCCGGGACGCAGCGGATTGGTGCTGGGCTGTGTCGTCGTGGACTGCGCGAAAGCGGTGCTGGCGGCAGCGGTGAAGAGAGCGGCTGCGATGATGGTCTTGAAAGACATGGGGGATCCCCTGCTGATGAGCCTTGATTGTTTCCACCGGGTCTCAGGCTCGAAGACCAGATGGATTCGGCACCGGAACGTGTGACACCTGCAGTCTGTAGGCAAGTGCGTCACGCTGATGACGATGTCAGGGTGATAGCGTGGCAGAACTGAACGGAAAAGGAATGTCGTGTTGTTTCCTGTTCATAATCCGGTGGTCCCGGTTATCCCAGCCACTCGCCGCATTTGGGCGCCTCGCCGCTGGTTCCCCATGGCATGATCGGCACCGAGGATGTCGAGTTCTTCGGGCTGCCATCGATAAGCTTGTCGGAATAGACCATGTAAATCAGGACATTGCGCTTGGCGTCGCAGCCCCGCACGATCTGCATGCGTTTGAAGAACAGCGAGCGCGACTGGCGGAACACGACTGCGCCCTGGTCGAACTTCTCCCTGAATTTGACCGGGCCGATCTGGCGGCACGCCAGCGAAATGTCGGAAACCTGCTCGGAAAGGCCCAGTGCGCCGCTCCATCCCCCCTTTTCCGGCACCGTGAAATGACAGGCGACGCCTTCTACGGCAGGATCATCGATGCCATAGGTCGCCAGCTTGTCATCCGGCGACAGCAGCTTGAACACGGTCGATTTCCGGAAGATCAGGTCAGGATCGTCGGCGCGGGCCGTGACAGGAGCGAGAAGGCAGATCGCCGAAAGCAGAAGGGCGCGCAGCATGACGGAGGTTCCTCTATGTTCTCCAGAGATGGCGCTTCATATCCCCCGGCGCAAGCCGCCTCATCGCCCGCCGCTCACCGAAAGATTGGCGCCCGTCACATAGCTCGCGGCATCCGACAGGAGATACAGCACGGCATCCGCGATTTCGTCCGCGCGCCCGATCCGTCCCATCGGCACCATGGGACGATAGCGCTCCACTCGCGCCGCATCGTGGCTGCTCCTGTCGTGAATTTCGGTATCGACAAGGCCGGGCGACACCGCGTTAATGCGGATGCTGTCCGCGCCCAGTTCCTTCGACAGGCCGATGGTCAGCGTGTCGATCGCAGCCTTGGAGGCAGCGTACCAGACATAATCACCCGCGCTGCCCAGCTTGCCAGCGATGGACGAGATGTTGACGATGCTGCCGCCGTTGCCGCCATGGCGCGGCGCCATGCGCAGGATGGCCTCCCGGGCTACGAGGATCGCACCGGTCACGTTGATGTCGATGCAGCGCCGGATCACCTCCGGATCAGCGAGGTCGAGGCGGCTGCTGCGTCCGGTTATTCCGGCATTGTTCACGAGATCGGTGATGCGGCCAAGACCAGTATCCACCGCCTTGAAGATCACGTTGATGTCTGCGTCCAGGCTGACATCGCCCTTCACGGTGATGGCCCTTTGGCCTGCCGCACGGACATCGCGGGCGACTTGCTCCGCTGCTGCCGCATCCGACACATAGTTCACGGCGACATCGAATCCGGCAAGCGCCGCCTTGCGGGCGACGGCAGCGCCGATGCCTCGGCTGCCGCCGGTGACGAGAAGAATACGGGATGTCATGATCAGCGCAGCTCCGT
>CAXTUM010000303.1:0-4393 GCA_964247205.1 uncultured Beijerinckiaceae bacterium | reverse complement strand
ATAGAGCACATCTGCGCCCGCTTCCGCGAAGGCGGCAAGCCGCTTGCAGACCTCCGGCAGGGGATCGGGATGGCCGTGCAGATAGGCTTCCGCGCGCGCCGTCAGCATCACGCCGGTACCCGTCTCATCCACCGCCTTGCGCGCCGCCCTGATCCGGCTCAGCGCTGTCTCGAAATCATAGAGCGGACTGGCGGGATCGCCAGTCGCATCCTCGATGGAGAGACCGGCAACGCCTGTCGCGATGCAGAGCTTGATGTTGCGGGCGAGCGTTTCCTCGTCATCCGCATAGCCATTTTCGAAATCGGCATTGACCGGCAGATCGGGCACGGCTTCCACGATTTCGGCGATATGGCCCAGCATCATATCAAGCGGCACGGCTGAATCAGAGCGCCCCTTCGTCCAGGCGAAACCCGCGCTCGTCGTGGCAAGTGCGGGAAAGCCCTGCGCCCGCAGCCAGCGCGCCGTGCCTGCATCCCACGGGTTCGGCTGCACGAAGCAGCCGTTTTCGTGGAGTTTGCGATAGGCTGCGCGGCGGACGGCGTAGAGATCATGGGTCATCGGTGTCATCCTTGTTCCATCGAGGCGCTTGGCCATGGTCACGGCCTGCCGTCCCCCGGGATAGGTGCGTCCGGTCTCCTCGTAGCCGAGGCGGCTGTAGAAGGCGCGGTTCGAGACCATCTTGATGTTGGTGTAGAGGCTGATCTCGCGGTAGCCGCGTTCGCGGGCGCGCCGTTCCGCGAAGAGCATCAGCTGGCGGCCTGTGCCTTGCCCGGCAGCGCTGTCATTCACCGCGATATTGTAGACCTCGAACGCCGCGGGTTCGATCCGCAGGATGAGCGAGGCTTCCAGCGCTCCGTCCTTGCCCGGCAGGACCCAGCCCTCCCAATGCGCTGTATCAGCGAGCATCGCGGGATAGTCCGCGACAACCGGCATGGGCGGAATGCCGATCAGTTCGGTCATGCGCGCATAGGCCTTGCGGGCAAGTGCTGTGATGGCGGGGGCGTCAGAGGATGTGGCCGGGCGGAGATTCATGGAGACATGATGCGCGGGCAAGAGGTGCGCGGCCAATGCAAAATGCTGATGCGGGGTATTTATGCGGGAGATCGGGAAACGCGCGCCCTACAGCTTCCGCCCTATCGCCAGGAACTTGTCCGCCCGCGCCTTGCGGATGTCCTCGCGCGTGCGTCCGGCGAACCCTGCGAACGCGCCTTCGATCGCGTCGCCCGCAGCCGCCATCACGGCCGCCGGATCCCGGTGTGCGCCGCCGCCCGGTTCCTTGATGATGCCGTCGATGACGCCGAAGCGCAGCAGGTCCTGCGCCGTGATCTTCATGGTCGTCGCGGCTTCCTGGGCGCGGCCCGAGTCGCGCCAGAGAATCGAGGCCGAGGCTTCGGGCGACGCCACGGTGTAGATCGAGTGCTCCAGCATAACCTTAAAATAGGCGGTGGCGATGGCGACCGCGCCGCCTGAACCGCCCTCGCCGATGATGACGGCGACGCTGGGAACGCCAATCTCGAGGCCCTTGGCGGTAGACCGCGCGATGGCTTCCGCCTGTCCGCGCTCTTCCGCGCCGATGCCGGGATAGGCGCCCGCCGTATCCACAAGGCTGATCACCGGGATGTCGAAATGATCCGCCATTTCCATCAGCCGCACGGCCTTGCGGTAGCCCTCGGGCTTGGCCATGCCGAAGTTGTGGCGCAGACGCGAATCCGTATCGACGCCCTTTTCCTGACCCATCAGGCAGACGCTCTGGCCGCGAAAGCGCCCGAAGCCGCCGACAATCGCCTCGTCCTCGCCAAAGTATCGGTCTCCGGCAAGAGGCGTGAAATCCTCGATCAGGGCTTTGACATAATGATTGAGATGCGGCCGCTCGGGATGGCGCGCCACCTGCGTCTTCTGCCACGGCGTCAGGCTGGCGTAGAGGTCCTTCAGCGATTGCGACGCCTTGCCCTCCAGCTTGCTGATGTCCTCGCCGATGGCCTGCGGATCGCCGTTGGCCGCAAGCTTGCGCAGTTCCTCGATCCTGGCTTCGAGCTCGGCGACGGGTTTTTCAAAGTCGAGATAGGCGCGCATGGGCGAGATTGCATGATCCCGTGGGGGCCGACGGGGCACGCCAGCCTTCAAAGAGCGCCCGCTTTAGACCGGAAAGACCCGGGACGGAAGCGCAGCGGCCAAGATTTCCGTTGGACAAGACAATTGCCGTCTTGCTGCTGTCGTCCAATTCAGGACAACAAGGCGCTTCAGAGCGGGGTTATCCGCCACAAGGAGCTCGATTCATGGATAGCCTGAAAGCCATCGTCACCCACCCGCGAACCGAGCGCATCATCATCGCGCTGATCATTGTCAATGCCATGACGCTGGGGCTTGAGACCTCGAAAACCGTGATGGCGGAGATTGGCGGGCTGCTGTGGTGGCTGGATCACATCCTTCTGGGCATTTTCGTTATCGAGCTTGTGGCACGCATCGCGGTGCATCGGCTGGCGTTCTTCAAGGACCCCTGGAGTCTCTTCGATTTCTTTGTGGTCGCAATCGCCCTCATTCCCGCGACAGGCTCCCTCTCGGTCCTGCGGGCGCTGCGGATCCTGAGGGTTCTTCGACTTCTGACTGTGGTGCCCTCCCTGCGCAGGGTTGTGGCAGGCCTTATCGGCGCCATGCCCGGAATGGGCTCCATCGCAATGCTTCTGGCTATCGTCTATTACGTTTTCGCCGTCATGGGCGCGAAGCTCTATGCGGAGACCAATCCTGAGCTGTTTGGTGATCTCGGTTCGTCCGCCTACACGCTGTTCCAGTCCATGACCTTCGACGACTGGTCCAACGGCATCGTCAAACCGCTGATGGAAAAGGGCAATACATACTCCTGGTTCTTCGTCATGACCTTCATGGTCCTGTCGGCCTTCATGGTCCTCAACCTCTTCATCGGCGTCGTGGTCACGGCGCTTGATGACGTCAACGCCGAAATCAAGGCTGCCAAGGCTGTGGAAGATCCTGTCATCACGGAACTGCGGGCCTTGCGCGCGGAGGTAGCAGCCCTGCGCGAGAAGCGGTAGCAGCGGGGCCTGTGACCTGATAGGGCGGCGGCCATGACGTCGCTCACGAAAATCGCGGCAGGCAGCATCGCCATTGGCGTGGTCGTCTTCCTGCTGAAACTGCTGGCCTGGTGGCTCACCGGGTCGGTGGCGTTGTATTCGGACGCCATCGAGAGCATCGTCAACGTCGTGGCGGCTGCCGCTGCGCTCTATGCCGTGCAGCTAGCGCAGAAGCCGCCGGACAAGGAACATCCCTACGGGCACCACAAGGCGGAGTATTTCGCCGCCGTGCTGGAAGGCGCGCTGATTCTCGCGGCGGCGTTTGCGATTTTCACCGCGTCGTACCGGGTTTTCTGGATCGGCAATGCACTTGAGGCACCGTGGCAGGGAATGGCCATCAACCTGCTGGCTGCTGTCATCAACGGATTGTGGTGCGTGCTGCTGATGCGCGAAGGCAAAACGCGGCGCTCGCCCGCCCTGCTCGCGGATGGCAGGCATCTCCAGACCGATGTCATCTCCTCCATCGGCGTGATGTTCGGCCTCGCTGCCGCCTATCTCACAGGGCTGCCCTGGCTCGATCCGCTGCTGGCTTGTCTGGTGGCGCTGAACATCCTGTGGTCCGGGACGCGGCTGATCAAGGAATCGGTCGGCGGCCTGATGGACGAGGCCGTCGATCCCAAGGTGATGACCAGCATCCGCATGGCCATTGCCGAGGGCGGCGACGGCGCGATCGAGGCGCATGACCTGCGCACGCGCGCGGCAGGAAGCGCCACCTTCATCGAGTTCCACCTCGTGGTGCCCGCCGCCATGACCGTGGGCGAGTCGCACACAATCTGCGACCGCATCGAGGCCGCAATCCGCAAGGAAGCGGAGGGAGCGGTGATCACCATCCACGTGGAGCCGCCGGAGAAGGCGAAGCACAAGGGGGTGGTGGTGCTGTGAGGGGGCTTTTCCCTTCTTCCTTGGGAGAAGGAAAAGAATCGTGCAAACCCTCACTTATCCAACGGGTAAATCGGCCGTTTAAGCCGCGTGAACTTCAGCAGCCTGTTATCGCTCGTCGTCACGCCAATCCCGTCCAGCGTCACCGTCATCTTCGCGAATTGCTCAAATCCCGCCCGATAATGAATCCGTGATTTCAGCAGCAGGTATTTGCAGTGCTGCGGATCAATCCCGATATGCGTGAATATCCCGGCATCCCACGGCTCGTGATGCAGGCTGGTCACCACGATCTGCATGCCTCCGGTCTCGAACACCGCTGTTGCACCGCTCGTCACCTTCGAGCCCGTGTACATCGGCCCCCGCACGATCCATTCGCCGTCGGAGAGCCGCTTGACCTTTCCCGTCAGGCGCAGCGGCTCCGCTTTGTG
>CAXTUM010000302.1:0-4405 GCA_964247205.1 uncultured Beijerinckiaceae bacterium | reverse complement strand
TTCATTCCGGTTTGGCATGAGGACCAAACCACGAGGCTATCATGGCATTTCAAATGCTCAACAGGGAAATGTGATTTTCGATGCGTAAATCCAGAACGAGATCACGGGAGCTGCGACTGGTTATTATAAGAGGAACTGCGCAACTCAGAAGGATTGGTGGGCAGTGAGAGGATCGAACTCCCGACCGGCTCGGTGTAAACGAGCAGCTCTACCGCTGAGCTAACTGCCCACTGCGAAGCCGGTTAGCACAGGCCAGCGCATTCCGCCAAGGCCAAGCGGTTCTATTTGATTGCATCGGCAAGGATGCCTTCCAGCGCTTTGCCCATATTCGCGAGCGGCTGTGCGGCGCAATCACCGAGTCCGTGTCGGCTGGTCAGAAGCGACGGCGTATTCACCATGACGTTGACGCTTCCATCAGCGGCTTGCCAGACCAGCGCCTTCAACGGCAGATCAATGCCAGCAGCCTGGTTGCAGGCCATGACGGGTGTGCCGCCGCGCGGATTGCCGAAGATCACGAGATGCGTGGGGAGAAGCTGCAAGCCAGCACCGGTTGCTCCAGCCGCATGATCCACTTCCGCGACGACGCCGAACCCCTTTGACTTGATCGATTCAACAAGTTTCATTTTCGTGCTGGCAAAATCGCTGGCGCTGCGCCCTGCGGCACTGTTGACCGACTGCGCCTGCGCCGTTGCAGCCATGCCCGACATGGCAGCCGCGATCAGAATTGTTTTGGCGGACATATGCAGTCTCCCTTTATTTCACATCACATGATTGCAGAATTTGTCCTCGCCTGGCTTCACGAAGCCGCGAGGTCACAGGCTCGTGAGCCAAAAAGAAAGGCCCTGGATTACTCCAAGGCCTTTTTATCTTTTATTTTCAGAGAGTTCAGTGCGCCGTAGCGCCTGCTCCATCACCCTTCTTCATGGCGATGGCTGCCGCCTTGGCGGCTTCGGCTTCCTCGTCCCATTCGATGGGCTGAGGCTGGCGGATCAGGGCATGCTTCAGGACTTCGTCCATGCGCGACACGGGTACGATTTCGAGACCATTCTTCACGCTGGCCGGCAAATCGATCAGATCCTTGGCATTTTCTTCCGGGATCAGTACCTTCTTGATGCCGCCGCGCAAAGCCGCCAGCAGCTTCTCCTTCAGGCCTCCGATGGGAAGCACCCTGCCCCGCAGCGTCACCTCACCGGTCATGGCGATGTCGCGGCGCACCGGAATGCCCGTCATGATCGAGGTGATCGCGACCGCCATGCCGATGCCGGCGGACGGGCCGTCCTTCGGTGTCGCCCCTTCCGGCACGTGGACGTGGATGTCCTTCGTGTCGAACATGGGCGGCTTGATGCCGAAATCGATGCAGCGCGAGCGGACATAGGTGGCCGCCGCCGAGATCGATTCCTTCATCACTTCCTTCAGGTTGCCGGTCACCGTCATCTTGCCTTTGCCGGGCATCATGACGCCTTCGATCGTCAGCAATTCGCCGCCGACCTCGGTCCAGGCCAGGCCCGTGACGACACCCACCTGATCCTCGGTTTCGGCTTCGCCATAACGGTACTTTGGCGGGCCCAGATATTCCTCGAGCAACTTCAGATCGACCACGACCTTCTTCTTCTTGGACATCAGGATGTCCTTGACCGCCTTCCGCGCCAGGTTCTGGATTTCGCGCGTCAGGTTGCGCACACCGGATTCCCGCGTGTAACGGCGGATCACCTGCATCAGCGCATCGTCCTTGATCGAGAATTCCTTCGCATCAAGGCCGTGCTTGGTCAGCGCTTCCGAGAACAGGTGCTGCTTGGCAATCTCCAGCTTCTCCTCTTCGGTGTAACCCGCAAGCCGGATGATCTCCATGCGGTCCATCAGGGGGGCCGGGATATTGAGCGTGTTCGCCGTCGTCACGAACATCACGTTTGAGAGGTCATAGTCGACCTCGAGGTAATGGTCGGCGAAGGTCGCGTTCTGCTCAGGATCAAGCACCTCCAGCAGCGCAGATGACGGATCACCCCGGAAATCCTGACCCATCTTGTCGATCTCATCGAGAAGGAAGAGCGGATTGGAGGTTTTCGCCTTCTTCAGCGACTGGATGATCTTGCCCGGCATGGAGCCGATATAGGTGCGGCGATGGCCGCGGATCTCGGCTTCGTCGCGCACGCCGCCCAGCGACATGCGCACGAATTCGCGCCCGGTCGCCTTGGCGATGGATTTGCCGAGCGAGGTCTTGCCCACACCAGGGGGCCCGACGAGACACAGGATCGGGCCAGCCAGCTTGTTCGCCCGCTGCTGCACAGCGAGATACTCGACAATGCGCTCCTTGACCTTCTCGAGGCCGTAATGATCGGCATCAAGCGTCGTCTGGGCGAGGTTCAGGTCCTTCTTGACCTTGGACTTCTTGCCCCAGGGCAGCGAGAGCATCCAGTCCAGATAGTTGCGGACCACGGTGGCTTCCGCCGACATCGGCGACATCTGCCGGAGCTTCTTCAGCTCGTGCATCGACTTGTCGCGTGCTTCCTTGGAAAGCTTGGTGCGCTTGATCTTGTCCTCAAGCTCGGCCAGTTCGTCTTTCTCCTCGCCGTCGCCCAGTTCCTTCTGGATCGCCTTCATCTGCTCGTTGAGGTAATATTCGCGCTGGGTTTTCTCCATCTGGCGCTTGACGCGCGTGCGGATGCGCTTCTCCACCTGCAGCACGGAGATTTCGCTCTCCATCAGGCTCAGCACCTTTTCGAGCCGCTTGCCGACGTTGATCAGCTCCAGCGTCGCCTGCTTGTCCGTGATCTTGACCGCGAGATGGGCGGCTACACTGTCTGCAAGTTTGCCATATTCCTCGATCTGGCCGATGGCGGCCACAACTTCGGGCGAAACCTTCTTGTTGAGCTTCACATAGCCCTCGAACTCCGAAATCACGGAACGCGACAGGGCCTCGACTTCAACCGGATTTCCAATTTCATCAGCGATGATCTCGGCTTCGGCCACGTAGAAATCATCTGTCTTGATGTAATTCGTGATCCTGCCGCGCGTCGAGCCCTCGACAAGCACCTTCACTGTTCCATCCGGCAGCTTCAGAAGCTGCAACACCGAGGCGACGGTGCCAACCTCATAGATCGCGCCGGGAGCGGGATCATCCTCGCCCGCATTCATCTGCGTCGAGAGCATGATATGCCCGTCGGTGCGCATCACCTCTTCGAGGGCGCGGATGGATTTCTCGCGGCCCACGAACAGCGGCACGATCATGTGCGGAAAAACGACGATGTCGCGCAAGGGCAGGACGGGCAGCTGATGCTTCGTTCCTGCGGGAAGCGGCGGACGGTTCTTGCTGGAGCTCATTGTCTCGATCCTTGTTCTCGTCCCGCCGTCTGGCCCCTCATGATGAAGCCGCCGGACAGCGTACGCAATCGTGAATATCCGCGCACCATATGGGGCTGGCGATCATCCACAGACAGAAGACCGAAAAGGACAGACGAAACAGGCCCATGGAGCCCGCAGATGCGGCGCTCACTCTTCCGTACAAACCTAGATGTGAATGCAGGCGCGCCGTTTCAAGCGACGCCCTGCAAACGAATCAAACGTCAGGCGGAAGCCGGAACCTGCTCGTCACGGTCGCCGTAGATGTAGAGCGGACGGGCATTGCCCTCGACCACTTCCGGACCGATGACGACCTGCTCCACGCCCTCAAGACCGGGCAGATCGAACATGGTGTCGAGCAGGATGCTTTCCATGATGGAGCGCAGGCCGCGCGCGCCGGTTTTGCGCTCGATGGCCTTCTTGGCGATCATAGTGACGGCATCATCCGTGAAGGTGAGATCCGTATTCTCCATCTCGAACAGGCGCTGATATTGCTTCACCAGGGCGTTCTTCGGCTCCGTCAGGATCCTTCTCAGGGTCTCTATGTCGAGATCCTCAAGCGTGGCCAGAACCGGAAGTCGGCCCACGAATTCCGGGATCAGGCCGAACTTCAGCAGATCCTCGGGCTCTACCTTGCGGAATATCTCGCCAGTACGGCGGTCATCAGGTGATTCAACGCGTGCGCCGAAGCCGATGCCGGTCTGGCGGCCGCGTGCCGAGATGATTTTCTCAAGGCCTGAGAAGGCGCCGCCGCAGATAAACAGGATATTGGAGGTGTCGACCTGCAGGAATTCCTGCTGCGGATGCTTGCGGCCGCCCTGCGGCGGAACGGAGGCGACGGTGCCTTCCATGATCTTGAGGAGCGCCTGCTGCACGCCTTCGCCAGAAACATCGCGGGTAATCGACGGATTGTCGGATTTGCGGCTGATCTTGTCGATTTCGTCAATGTAGACGATGCCGCGCTGGGCGCGCTCGACATTGTATTCCGATGCCTGGAGCAGCTTGAGGATGATGTTCTCGACATCCTCGCCGACATAGCCGGCTTCGGTCAGCGTGGTCGCATCTGCCA
>CAXTUM010000301.1:0-4405 GCA_964247205.1 uncultured Beijerinckiaceae bacterium | reverse complement strand
AATGCGAATCTCCGTATCCGCGATTTCCTTCGCTCCCGCCGTGAAGATGGCCCGATCCTCGTGGTCGACAAATCCATCGTGCGCGATAATTACCTGTCCTTCGCCAGGGCTTTGCCTGACACGCGCGTTTTCTACGCCGTGAAGGCCAATCCCGATGCGCAGATCCTCGAGATGCTGACGCAGCTTGGTTCCTGCTTCGATTGTGCCTCCGTCGGCGAAATCGAGATGGTGCTGGCTGCCGGCGCCACGGCTGACCGCATCTCCTTCGGCAACACCATCAAGAAGGAGCGCGATATCGCCAAGGCTTTCGAGAAGGGTATCAGCCTTTTCGCCGTCGATTGCGAAGCCGAGGTCGAGAAGATCGCCCGCGTGGCACCCGGCTCGCGCGTGTTCTGCCGCATCCTCTGCGATGGCAAGGACGCCGAATGGCCGCTCTCCCGCAAGTTCGGCTGCGAGGTCGAGATGGCGCCGCGCGTGCTCGAACATGCGCATCGCCTGGGCCTCAAGGCCTACGGTGTATCTTTCCACGTCGGTTCGCAGCAGCGCAATGTCGAGGTCTGGGATGCAGCACTTGCGTCCTCCGCCTGGATCTTCCGCGAAATGGCGGAGCGCGGCATCAATCTGTCGATGGTCAATCTCGGCGGGGGTTTTGCAACCAAGTACCTCAAGGAGATCCCGGCAGTGGAGAGCTACGGCTCGGCCATCTTCCGGGCGCTTCGCAAGCACTTCGGCAACAACATCCCCGAGACGATCATCGAGCCGGGTCGCGGCATGGTGGGCAATGCCGGCATCATCGAGAGTGAGGTTGTCCTCGTTTCGAAGAAGGCCGACAAGGATTCCGTGCGCTGGGTTTATCTCGATATCGGCAAGTTCCATGGCCTCGCCGAGACCATGGACGAGGCGATCCGTTATCCGATCCGCACCCGCCACGATCATTCGGAGATGGGGCCCTGCGTTCTCGCCGGACCCACCTGCGACAGCGTGGACGTCATGTACGAGAAGACGCCCTACATGCTGCCCTTCAGCCTGGAGATCGGCGACAAGGTGCTCATCGAGGGAACCGGTGCGTATACGACGACGTATTCGAGCCGCGACTTCAACGGCATGCCGGGCCTCCGGCAGATCGTGATCTGAGGCAAAGGCCCTCATCCGGCCTCCGCTCCGCTCGGCCACCTTCTCCCGCAAGCGGGAGAAGGGCTTCCAAAAACGTCGCGCCCTTCCTTCTCCCGCTTGCGGGAGAAGGTGCCCCGAAGGGGCGGATGAGGGTGCCTTTCCAACTCCCGTTCGGCGGCCCGCAAGGGCTGGTGCGAGGGCTTCCTTCGATGGAGGCTTTCCATGGACTGCGCTGTCCGCATCCCATCCCTCACGCTTCAGGCGGAAACCCGCTTCGATGCGGCAGCGCGCGAGCGCCTGCTTGATGACGCCTTCGGGGTGGATCGCCACGAGAAGACCTCCGAGCGCCTGCGCGAAGGCCGACTGCCTGCAGATGGGCTGGCGTTCACGCTGAAAGCCGATGGCAAGCTCGTCGGCACGATCCGCCTGTGGAACATTTCGGCTGGTGGCGTTCCCGCGCTGCTGCTGGGACCGCTGGTTGTAGCGAAGAGCCATGAGGGCATGGGCCTCGGCTCGAAGCTGATGCATTATGTATTGGCTGAGGCGACACTGCGTGGCCACAAGGCGGTGCTTCTGGTGGGCGATGCACCATACTACAGCCGTTTCGGGTTTGAAGCCGGATTGACGGAAGGCCTTTTGCTGCCCGGCCCGGTGGATCGCGCACGTTTCCTTGGTTTGGAACTTGTGGACAGTGCCTTGACGCAGGCCGGTGGCCTCGTCTTGGCCACCGGTGCCTGCGCACCTATGTTCCGCCGCAGCGTGCGACGCCAGAGCGAAGCTCTAAGAGCGGCTTGATCAGCGAAAACTGAACTTCAAAACTTGACCCTGCACGAGCGCCAAGCAAAAGCATTGGCGCTTGTACTTTTCTCTTTGGAGTTTCCGACATGTCCAACTGGCCCGTCCACGGCGAAATCACCGGCCCCATCGTGATGATCGGCTTCGGCTCCATCGGGAAGGGCACGCTGCCGCTGATCGAGCGCCACTTCAAGTTCGACAAGAAGCGGCTTGTGGTGATCGATCCCGATGACAAGGACATCGCAATCCTGAAGAAGCACAAGGTGCGCTTCATCAAGGAGCATGTGACGAAGGCCAACTATAAGAAATTGCTGAAGCCGCTGCTGACCAAGGGCGGCGGGCAGGGGTTTTGCGTCAACCTCTCGGTGGACACTTCGTCGGTGGACATCATGGAGCTTTGCCGCTCCCTCAACTGCTTTTACATCGATACGGTGGCGGAGCCTTGGGAAGGCTTTTACTTCGACACGAGCAAGGGGCCGGAAGAGCGCTCGAACTATGCCTTGCGCGAGGTGGTGCTCGACGCCCGCCGCCGCAATCCCGGCGGCATCACGGCGGTGTCGTGCTGCGGGGCCAATCCCGGCATGGTGTCGTGGTTCGTGAAGCAGGCGCTGGTCAATCTCGCGGCTGATCTGGGCATCAAATACAAGGACCCGAAGACGAAGGCCGACTGGGCCGCGCTGATGAAGAAGACCGGTGTCAAGGGCATCCATATCGCCGAGCGCGATACCCAGCGCTCGAAGAAGCCCAAGCCCGCCAACGTCTTCGTCAACACATGGTCGGTCGAAGGCTTCGTCTCGGAAGGCCTGCAACCCGCCGAACTCGGTTGGGGCACCCATGAGAAATGGAAACCCACCAATGCCCGTTCGCACAAAAAAGGCTGCGGGGCCGCGATCTATCTGCTGCAACCCGGTGCCAACACCCGCGTGCGCTCCTGGTGCCCCACATCAGGCGCGCAATACGGATATCTCGTGACCCACAACGAGGCGATTTCCATCGCGGATTACTTCACGGTGCGGGATGACAAGAAGAAGGTCACCTATCGTCCGACCTGCCACTACGCCTATCATCCCGCCAACGATGCCGTGCTGTCGCTGCACGAGATGTTCGGCGCGGAAGGTAAGAAGCAGCCAGCAAATCATATCCTCGACGAGAACGAGATCGTCGACGGCATCGATGAACTGGGCGTGCTGCTCTACGGCCACAGGAAGAATGCCTATTGGTATGGCTCGCAGCTTTCCATCGAGGAAACAAGACGGCTCGCTCCCTATCAGAACGCCACCGGCCTGCAGGTGTCCTCCGCTGTTCTCGCCGGCATGGTCTACGCGCTGGAGAACCCGGCCATGGGCATCGTCGAGGCCGATGATATGGACTATAAGCGCTGCCTCGAGATGCAGAGGCCGTACTTGGGGCCGGTGGTCGGGCACTACACCGACTGGAACCCGCTGGTGGGCCGTCCGGGGTTCTTCCCGGAGGATATCGACAGGCGTGATCCCTGGCAGTTCCGGAATATTCTCGTCAGGGATTGATCTGTCTGATCAGCCATAGCTCCATGTGGTGGTTGTCGATGTATCGACCATCAGCCATCTTCACTTCGCCGCGCTCGGTGCCATAAATCACGAAGCCGAGGTTTTGATAGAGCTTCACCACATGGGTGAGATGCGTGGCAGCCGTCAGGATGATCGCCTCGAAACCCCGCTGCCGAGCCTCCGCAATGCAGGTTTCCATCAACCTCCTCGCGACACCTTGCCCGCGCGCTGATGGGTCGGTGTAGACCGACCAGATTTCGCATTTGTGCCGGATCTGCTGCTTGGTTCTGGCGGTGATGCCGAGAATAGCCAAGCCTGTGATAGCTCTGTCCGCGTCTTCGGCGACAAATACAGGGTTGTCCCGGATCAGCGCTTCATAGTGCTCAAGCGGAATATCCCATTCTGTGGCGGTTGAGTGATAGGCATCAGGCTGATCCCTCAGACTTTGAAGCCGGAAGGGCTTCAGGGCCGCAGCATCAGCGACCGTCAGTTGGCGGATCGCAATGGCCATGCTGCATCATCCCCGCTCGTCGCTGATCACCTTGCCGTCATTCGGCAAACTGCCCGGCTTCACCAGTTCCACCCCACCCTTGAGCTTCATTACAGCCGCCAGCGTCTCGCCTACCTTCTCCGCGAGCCCGGCAGCTGCGCCCTGCGCTTCCGCCTTCAGGACCATTACGTCCTGCTCGTTGGAGCGGGAGACCACCAGCCGCATCCGCCCCAGTTCAGGGTAGCGCTTGCCGATGGCATCCACCTGCGCCGGATCGACGAACATGCCTTTTACCTTGGTGCGCTGGTCGGCGCGGCCCATCCAGCCCGCGATGCGCCGGTTGGTGCGCCCGCAGGGGCTGGTGCCGGGCAGGAACTTGGACAGATCGCCGGTGCCCAGCCGCAGCAGCGGATACTCCTCGTTGAGGCGCGTCACCACCACCTCGCCGACCTCGCCGTCCTGCATGGGATCATCGGTGCCG
>CAXTUM010000300.1:0-4418 GCA_964247205.1 uncultured Beijerinckiaceae bacterium | reverse complement strand
ATCGCCTCGATCAGGTCGCCGCGGGCCTGCTTGATCGCAAGTGCGGCAAGTTCCCGGTCATAAAGCGAGCCTTCCGTCATCACGCGGTCCACCGCGAGCGACAGTTGCCCGCTGATCTGGTTGACGCCGATTTCCGCCACCGACCGGTCGCCGCGCCGCTTGTCCGCCAACAGACGGTGCGCATTGGCGATGGCGCGTTCGCCGCCTTTCACCGCGACATACATCAGCGGAGATCCTCGACGATGCGCGTGCTGCGGGGGAGCCCAACGATTGCGTCCGATGTGGCAAAGAGGATGTCGACGCCCAGCGGAAACCCTGCACGGTTGGCGCGCCACTGGTCCACGAAGTCACCGGGCAAACCGGCAATGCACAGTTCGGCCGTCGCGGCGATGCCGGGGCCAGACAAAATCATGGCCGCCCCTTCGGAAAGGCTTGCGACAATGGCGATCACCGTCGTCGAACGGTCGGGATACTCCGCCGTGCCTTGCGCGAAAGCTGACACGTCAAGATGATCGTGGGAGAGATCGACAAGAGCGAAGGCCGCGACTGCCGGTTCCGCCACAAGCACCGCATCGGTGTGGAAACGCAAATAGTCCGCGACGCCCGGCAGCGCCGATAAGGAGGGTGCGAGAAACAGTGGCGTCTCGAAGTCGCAGAGCGCCAATATGAGCGCCGCAGCCGCGGCAGGCAGCGGGGCAACAGCCAATTCCCCACCAATTGGCCGGAGGCGACCCGGATTGGCGAGCGCCTCCATCGCCGCCCGAAAAGCACGTTGGCTGTCGAACACAGGCTCCTGAAATCCGCTCGCGAGCGCGGTTGGAAGGGTGAGGCTCATGCGTCGGGGTCTCCCCGGACCAGCGTGAAGAAATCGACCTTGGTGGCGGCCGTCTCCGCTTTTGTCCGCGATGTCTCAACCGCCAGACGGCGGCGGATGGGCGCAACGATCTCGCTTTCGACACGGACACGTTCAGCTTCGTCCTGCCACAGCGCATCGACGACGGCCGCGAGGCGTGCAGTGGCGGGTTGCCGACCGAGCCGCTGCCCGTAACCGCGATGGCCGCTGGACAATTCAACGACAGCGCGCGTGACTGTTGCCTCACCGAGATTGAATGCCGCACCGTCTCCGCCGATGCGGCCGCGCAGCATCACGAGGCCAACCTCCGGCGCGCGCAGGTCCCGAATATCAAGGCGTGGCCAGTAGCGCTCGATCGGTCCCGCAAGTTCGGCGGGTTCTGCCTTCGCGAGCGCCGCCATCACCGCACGCCGTGCAGTCGATGAAACGGAATCTGTTTGAGCTTCAGAGGCAGCCATAACTGGGCGATTGCCAAAGACGTGTGACGATGACGTGACAGATTTCACGATGTCACTGTTCTTTGCCCGACGATCGCCAACCTGAGCCTTGACGAGAGGAAGTCGATGACCGCCACTGTCACCAGGACCATCAGGATGATGAAGGCTACGTTGTCCCACTCGTAGGTGCGGATCATCTCCGCGAGGTAAAGACCAATGCCGCCCGCTCCCACGATGCCGATGATGGTGGCAGAGCGGGTGTTCGATTCGAAGTAGTAGAGCACCTGGCTGATAAGCACCGGCATCACCTGCGGCACGATGCCGAAGCGGATGGCGTGGAGCTTTGAGCCGCCCGTCGAGATGATGCCTTCGCCTGGCTTGCGGTCGATGGCCTCGATGGCCTCCGAGAACAGCTTTGAAAACGCCCCGATATCGCTGGTCATGATGGCAAGCACGCCGGCGAAGGGGCCGAGGCCAACGACGTTGATCCAGATCAGCGCCCAGATCAGCGTGTCGACGCCACGAACCGTGTCCGAAAATCGGCGCGTCATGAAGCGCACGACAGCGTTTGCCATCGTGTTGCGGGCAGCCAGAAAACCGAGCGGGAATGCAAGCAATGCCGCAAGCAAAGTACCCAGGAATGCGATGGCGACGGTCTCGGCCAGCGCTTTCAGGAGGGCGAAGAGCTGCGTGCCGGGCGATGGGGGAACCATCAGCCCAAGAAAAGTGCCGAGCTGGAGAATGCCTGCGCCTAACCGCGCGAACGAAAACTCGAGCCGGTACAAGGCGAAGACTGCGACTGCCGCCATGAGTGCAGCAACGACACACTGCATGAAGGTCTCACGCGCCGACCCGCGGATCAGCGTGTCATGCTTCAGGCGGATGGACGTCTGGTCCGGAAACATGCGGGAAGGTTTCACCGGCCATTCTCCGTGGAAATGAGGCCATGCCTGATGCGCTCCGTGACAAGGTCGATGATCATCACCGTTGCGATGATCAGGAGCAGGATGGCGGAGACATCTGAATAGTAGAACTTGCGGATCGCGGTGATCAGTTCCTGCCCGATGCCGCCAGCGCCGACGAAACCCATGACAGACGCGCCACGCACGTTGATCTCGAACCGGAGCAGCGCGTAGCTCGCAAAATTAGGGAGCACCTGCGGCACCACCGCATAGCGGATGGCCTGCCAGCGCGTCGCGCCTGCGGCGATGACGCCCTCGACGGGCTTCATGTCGATGTTCTCGACAACCTCAGCGAAGAGCTTGCCCAGCGCACCGGCCGTATGGATCATGATGGCCAGCACGCCGGGCACGGGACCAAGGCCGAAAGCGACAACGAAGATCAACGCGAAGACTATCTCTGGAACGGTGCGGCAAAACTCGAGGAAGCGCCGGGCGAAAAAGCGGCGTGTTGGATTCACCGCCATATTCGCGGTGGCGGCAAAGCAGAGCAGGAAGGCACCGATTGCGCCGAGCAATGTACCGAGATAGGCGATTAGCAGCGTATCGAAAATGTGCCTCGTCCATTTATCCAGGCCCCAGAACCACTCGCCCACGTCGCTGAACACGGACGCCCCGGTATCGAGGTAAAAAAGCCGCCCGAAATAGTCGGTGAAGCGACCCATGTTGGCGACAAACTTTCCGGGATCGACTTCGGCCACGCCCGCCGCGATCACCGTAAGGATCGCGAGGATCAGGACGCCTATGACGGTCGTGCGCCGTTTGGCGGCCATCGCCTCGCGATAGGGCGCGGACAATTCGGCGATGCGGTGTCGTGGCAAGACGGGTATGGCGGACGCCATCGGAATACTCGCGGGCAAAGGAAAGGGCGCCGCCAGCAATCGGCGACGCCCGGGACTGTGGTTTTGACTTACGAACCGCTTTTCTTGCGCAGGTTGTCGACGAACTTCTGGAGATCTTCCGTGACCTTGTAGTCGCTGTGCTGCGATGGTGCGAAACCGGGTGCCTTGCCGTCGAACAATTTGTCGAATGCGGCCTTGTCCTTCTTAGGCGCTTCGGTGAAGGCTGTGCGGATTGCGGTCTTCAACTCGGGTGGGAGATTGGTGAGGTACGCATAGGGTGAGGCGGGGATTCGGTCCGAGCGGAACACGATCTTGAAGTCGCCCAGCTTCACCATATTCTTGTTGGCCATGCGGGTGAGGTTGGAATCCTCCTCCGAGTTCCACCAGTTGAAAGCCACGTCGCAGGTTCCCTGCTGGACGGCCATCACGGCGTTCTCGTGGCTTCCTGCGCTTACGACTTTGCCAAAGAACTTCTCTGGTTCGATCCCAAGCTTGTTCATGGCAAACAGCGGAACATTGTAGCCGGAGGTGGAATTGGGATCGACAAGACAGAGATTCTTGCCTTTGAAATCCTCCAGTTTGGCTCCGGCGGCTGACGCCTTCACGTAGGCGACAGAGTAATAGCCACTGGAGCCGTCGGTGTTCATTTGCGCAACGAAGGTCTCGACACCGCCGTTGGTGACGGTGTGTGCGCGGATGTACGACGAGGGGCCATAGTCGCCGATATGGATCGAGCCGGCACGCTGTCCTTCGATAACGGCGGCGTAGTCCGATGCAATGCGCAGCGTGACCTTCACGCCAAGCTCTTTCGAGAGATAGGCGATCCAGGGGCCCATGCGTTCGGTGACGCCCGAGGCGTTCTCGGCAGGCACGACAGCATAGACGAGCTCAGGATACTTCGCCTTCCAGTCCTGCGCGAAGGATGCAGTCGTGGTGAGTGCGGTAGCAGCAACTGCCAGTAGCAGGCGGCGGGTCATCGACATGGGTGGTCTCCTCGGTTGAAACGAATTCAGAAAACTGATCAGGCGGCGATCGGCAGAAGACCATCTGCCGGTGCGGCGGCTGGCGGCAGCACGGTCATCGCCTCGTGGGCCTCGAGGCCGTAGAGTTCGCGGGCAGCACTTTCGGTCAGGCCTTCAGGCGCGCCATCGAACACGACCCGCCCCTGCGCCATGCCGATGAGGCGGCCGCAATAATCCTTGGCGATGTCGAGATCATGCAGATTGCAGAGCACCGTGATGCCGAAATGCCTGTCGAGGCGCAGCAAGCCATCCATGACGATCTTGGTGTTGCGCGGATCAAGCGATGCAATCGGTTCATCAGCCAG
>CAXTUM010000299.1:0-4431 GCA_964247205.1 uncultured Beijerinckiaceae bacterium | reverse complement strand
GCCCGTTCAGCATGTTGAAACACGTCGTCTTGCCTGCGCCGTTGGGGCCGATCAGCGCCAGCAATTCACCTGCCGCAACCGAGAACGACACGCCATCGACGGCCTTCACGCCACCGAAAGCCTTGGAAATGCCTTTGACATCCAGAACCACATTCATGGCGTTTCACCGCCGGAGCGCCGCTCGCGCCATTCCAGCACTGTTCCCGCCAGTCCTTTGGGGAAGAGGATGACCAGCAGCACGATCACGAGGCCGAGGATGAACCGCCAGTAAGCCGTGAAGCGCATCAGTTGCTCTTCAACTCCGATGAAGACGAATGCGCCCACAATCGGCCCGCTGATGGTCTGGACACCGCCAAGCAGCACCATCAGCAGCGCATCCACCGATTTCGGGATCGAAAGATAGGTCGGGAAAACCGAACCCTTGAAAAAGGCGAACAGACCACCTGCAAGCCCCGCAGCCACCGCCGCTATGGTGAACCCCGCCCACTGCAGCCGCTGCACATTGAGCCCGCTGGCTTCCGCCCGGAGTGGGCTATCGCGTCCGGCGCGCAGGGCATAGCCGAAGGGCGAGAAGATGAGCTGGCGCAACGCCAGGATACTGGCAGCCACCAGCGCAAGGACCAGATAGAAATACACCAGTTTCGGCTTGGCCCATTCACTAGGCCACACCCCCAGAATGCCGTTGTCACCCCCCGTGACATCAATCCATTGAAAGGCCGTCGCCCAGGCGATCTGCGCGAAGGCCAGCGTCAGCATGGCGAGATAAACGCCGGAAAGCCGCACGCAGAACCAGCCGAACAGCACGCCCGCGAGACCTGCCAGCAGCGGCGATGCCAGCAGCCCCACAGCCATGGGTGCGGCCAGCCACTTCACCGCAAGCGCCGCGCCATAAGCGCCCAGCCCGAAATACGCGGCGTGACCGAAGGAATGCATGCCGCCCGGCCCCATCATGAAATGCAACGAGGCCGCGAACAGCGCAAAAATCACGAGTTCGGTCAGGAATGATACGCCGTAATCGCCCAGAAACGGCGGCGCGAAGATGAGGGCGGCAAGCAGACCTGCCCCCAGCATCTTGGTCAGTTGGTCCGCTGGAGCCAGCAGTGGCTCTGGAATTGCCTGCCCGCGTGCGGCGAGACCAGAAGGCTTGCGCCCCAACAGACCATAAGGCTTCACCACCAGCACAATGGCCATGACCAGAAAGGCCAGCACCAGAGTGCTCTTGGGGAAATAGACAATGCCGAAGGCATGCACCAGGCCAATGAGAACGGCCGCAAGATAGGCCCCCGTGATGCTGCCGAGACCGCCCACGACGACGACCACGAACACTTCGGTGATCATCGCAAGATCCATGTGCAGCGTCACCGCCTCTCGCGGCAGTTGCAGCGCGCCGCCAAGGCCCGCCAGAAACGAGCCGAACATGAAGACCGAGGTGAACAGCAGCCGCTGGTTCACGCCAAGCGCCCCAACCATCTCGCGGTCCAGCGTCGCGGCGCGCACCAGCGTGCCCCAGCGTGTGCGGTTGAACAGCAGCCACAGGGCAAGCAGCACCACGGGTCCGACAACAATCAGGAACAGTTCATAGCTCGGGAAGCGGTTGTCGAAGATCATCACGAAGCTGCGGAAACCCGGTGCGCGCGGTCCCAGCTTGTCCTCCGGACCCCAGACATAGAGCGTGATGTCCTGGATCATCAGGACGACGCCGAACGTGGCGAGCAGCTGGAACAATTCTGGCGCAGCATAGATGCGCCGCAGGATCATCATCTCGACCAGCGCCCCGATCACCGCGACGAGACACGCCGCGAGCAGAATACCACCCCAGAAGCTGAAACCATCCTGCCCGCCCAGTGCGGAAATCACCGTGACGGCGATATAGGCCCCCAGCATGTAGAACGAGCCATGGGCGAAGTTCACGATGCGCGTGACGCCGAAGATGATCGACAGCCCGGACGCCACGAGGAAAAGCGACGAGGCCGAGGCGAGGCCGTTGAGGGTCTGGATGAGGAGGAAGTCCATGGAGCTTGGTTCTCTCCTTCTCCCCTTGCGGGAGAAGGTGGCCTGCGGAGCAGGCCGGATGAGGGGTCACGCAGTTCTGAGGCGTCAGTGCAACCCCTCATCCGTCAGGCTCCGCCTGACACCTTCTCCCGCAAGGAGAGAAGGAGGTCATACAATCCTCACTGCGGCCTGAGCGTCTTCACGACATCATCGCCTGGCAGATATTTCGCACCGTCGGCGTAGCGCCAGTTCACCATCACGCCTTTGCCTTCCTTGACCGCCGTGCGGCCGACATAGGCGCCCAGCGTCGCCTGATGATCCACCGCGCGGAACTCGACCGGGCCGAAAGCCGAGCCGAACTTGAGCCCCTTCATGGCATCCACCAGCTTCTCGTTGTCGGTTGTGCCTGCCTTCGCAAGGCCCGCAGCAATCGCATTCACCGTGTCGTAGCCCACGACCGAACCAAGCCGGGGATAGTCGTTGAACTTGGCGCGGTACGCATCGCGGAACTTGGTGTGCTCCGGCGTGGCGATCTCCTGATGCGGATAGCCCGTGACGATCCAGCCCACCGGTGTCTCTGCTCCAAGCGGATCCATGTATTCCGGCTCGCCCGTCAGCATGCTGGCGACAAGCCGCCCCTCGAACAGGCCGCGCGTGTTGCCCTGCCGCACGAAGTTGATGAGGTCAGCCCCGAAAGTCACGTTGAAGATCGCGTCTGGCTTGGCAGCTTCGAGCGCCTGCACGGTCGCGCCAGCGTCAATTCGGCCGAGCGCCGGAAACTGTTCGGCCACGAATTCCACGTCGGGCTTGGCCGCTTTCAGCAGTTCCTTGAACCATTTCACGGCAGACTGGCCGTATTCGTAATTCGGCGCGACGACCGCCCATTTCTTCGCCGGAAGCTTGGCGGCTTCCTCCACCAGCATAGCGGCCTGCATGTAGGTGGAAGGGCGCAGACGGAACGTATAGCGGTTACCCTTGCCCCACACGAGAGCATCGGACAATGGTTCAGAAGCCACGTACAGCCGCTTGTTCTGGTTGGCGAAATCCGCAATCGCGAGTCCGACGTTGGAGAGAAATCCGCCTGACAGCAGATCCACCTTCTCTGCGTTGATCAGGTCACCCGCGAGCCGCACGGCGTCCTCCGGCTTGCCGCCGTCATCGCGGAACACGCTCTCCAGCTTGCGCCCCAGAACGCCGCCCGCCGCATTCACCTGCTCCACCGCCAGTTCCCAGCCGTTGCGATAGGGCCGCAGGAAGGCGGGCTGCGCGGTATAGCTGTTGATCTCGCCGATGCGGATGGCCCCGGCCTGCGCACGAACCCCGGAAGGGAACGCCAGCGCAGCAGCAGTTCCGGCAACGAAGTGACGACGATTGAGACGCATGGAGACCCTCCGGCAGATATGAAACTTGAAGTTGAACGTGGCCGTGTCAAGCGCTTGAGTCAACAGGGGGATTTGGGTGACGGGAGGGATTTTCTTCTGCTGGAAAAGCAGGAAATGCTGTCGGCTTGTGCTGTCCGGCATGGCGCGCGAATTTTGTCGGCGCAACGTCGACGAGGCGAGCGGCATGCCGCTCGCCCTTTGGCCATGTTCCAGCCGACCGCGATCCAGAGCACCAAACCAGCTAGAGCTAGCGATGTTTCGCCTCTGCCTTCTTCACATGAATGCGAAAAAGCACGATGATCGTTGCTGCAAGCACCAATGCACAGAGGATCACCTTTGAAACGCTGCCCATGGCGCCTTCGATCAGGAGGGCGTGGGCAATGCTGGATATGACGACCACAAGCGCAAGGGCGTTGTGGAGGATGCGCCACGACGCATAGCGCAGGCCAGACCTTGATCTCAGCGCGACAAGGAAGGCTGTTAGCACCACCCCGCACAGTCCGATCAGGCCGTAAACCGAAAATGGAGTCGGCGCGGTCAGCAGCAGGGCATCGGCGATGTCCTCCGGACTGGAGAGATACAGCCCGCCGACATGCAATCCGACGGTCAAAACAACCATCGAGCCGACCAGACGATGCCAGCGCCGCCCTGCCGGAACGGATGGTGCGGGCAAAAAGCCTGCCGCCAGCAAAGGCTGGACGAGCAGGAGGGCGAAGGCCACAACTCCAGCCATGCCGCCCATGATCCAGAAAGCGTCGCGGCTGGCCTGCAGGGGATTTGCGATCGCAATCCCAACGGGAACAAGCATGCAGGCAACCGCGAGACCCCAGACCAGCACAGCATTCATCAGCCTGGCCACGGTCTGGTTCACTGGCTGAATCTATGCCAGGACGAAGTGCGCCTGAACGCTGGTGTCGCTTTTGCTCGCCATGACCGGCCTCAGAAAAACCGTCTGGAAAGCGCGATCGTCATAGGCAAGATGGGCGTGGGGCTGACCGAAGCTGGGCAGAATCTGCGACATTTCCAAGCGGAACGCACCTTTGGAGTCGGTCATGAC
>CAXTUM010000298.1:0-4432 GCA_964247205.1 uncultured Beijerinckiaceae bacterium | reverse complement strand
GGCGATGGCGCGAACAACAGCGGCGGGCCAGTGCCGGAAGCACGTGACCGGGCGGTGAAATCCGGCATCGTGATCAACGGCCTGCCGATCATGATCTACAACGGCCGCAGGTCCGTCTTCGATATGGATGATCTCGATGACTATTACTCGGATTGCGTCATCGGCGGTCCGGGCTCTTTCATGATCGCCATCAAGGAACGCGACCAGTTCGTGGCTGCGACGCGCACCAAGATCCTGCGCGAGGTCGCGGGCAATCCCGATGCCTTCCCGCTGCCCGGCGGCATGTGGATCATGCGGGCCAACAGCGAGCAGGAAGCGCCACGCAAGAAGATGGATTGCCGGGTTGGCGAAAAGCAGTGGGAAGAGCGCTATCGCAACTAAGGTTGTGGACAGCCGCAGCATCGCATCCTAACCCTTCCGGATGAAACTGCACCCCGATACGCTCGGCATGACGGCGATGCTCGCCATGCTGACCGCCCTCTCTCCCCTCTCGACCGATCTCTACCTCCCGTCCCTGCCCGCAATCGCCAGAGCGCTGGGCGTGGATGCTGCCCGTGTTCAGCTGACGCTCTCTGCCTATCTCGTGGGTTATGCGGCGGGGCAGATATTCTATGGGCCAATCTCCGACAAGATCGGCCGCAAGCCGACAGTCATGGCAGGCCTCATCATATATTTCCTGGCGAGTGCGGCGTGCGCCATGGCCGATTCCATCGAAGCCCTGATTGCTCTGCGCTTTGTCCAGGCGCTGGGCGCAGCAGGTCCCATCGTACTGGGCCGGGCTATTGTCCGCGACCTCTATGACGGAGCCCGCGCCGGCCGTGAGCTTTCGCGCATGGGCATGATCATGGGGCTTGTTCCAGCCGTAGCGCCGATTCTGGGTGGCATTCTTGAGCCGCTGTTCGGCTGGCGATCCAATTTCTGGGCGACCGCCATCGGAGCTGGAATTCTGGGCCTGAGCTTCCTGCTGATGATGCCCGAAACGCTCCGGGAGCGTCGGCCGGAGCCCATTTCAATCACCGGGATCCTGAGCGGCTTCCGGGTGCTGCTGAGGCATCCGGGCTACCGGCTTTATGTGATGCTGAACACCCTGACCTATTCCGGGCTTTTCTCCTTCATCTCCGCATCGTCTTTTGTGCTTCAGGGCAGTTACGGCATGAGCCCGCTCGGCTTTGGCATGTCCTTCGGCCTGACCGTTCTGGGATACATAGCAGGTACGATTGTCGCGCAGCGGATGGTGACAACCCATGGCCTTGACGGGACGATCCGGCCCGGCGTCTGGTGCATGGCGGGCGGCGGCATCCTGATGCTCATCGCCATGGCGGCAGGCGGGCTATCCTCGCTGGAGGTTACCCTGCCCATGGCATTCTACGTTTTCGGCGTCGGCCTTGTGATGCCGCAATCCAACGCCAGCGCAATGATGCCGTTTCCGGACAGGGCAGGAGCGGCATCCTCCCTGCTCGGCCTGATCCAGATGAGTTGTTCGGCAGTGACGGGCACGCTGCTGGCAGCCCTGATTGCGCGCTCGCCGTTGATGATGCCCTTTTTCATTGCCTTGACAGGAATAACGGCACTGATCCTGTTTCAGGCGGCACGGCCATCGGCACGGCTTTGATATTGTCACCGCCAACCAGATGGCTATGGATCGTCCGGATAACCTTTGCGAAAGGCCCGCCTGATGCGTGATGACGAAAACCTGCCGAAGAAGAAGATCACGCATGAGATCGGTCAGGATTTGTCGCTGCTTTCGGTCTTCGAACTGAGGGAGCGCATCGACATTCTGAATGCCGAAGTCACCCGCCTCGAGGCGGCTGCAAAGGCCAAGGCCGCCGCCAAAGGTGCGGCCGACGCCTTCTTCAAGTCCTGAGCGTGCTGTCCCTCCTCACTCCGATCACTGATCCAGCCTTCTACGCCTTCGCAATCCCTGCGGTGTTCCTTATGGCGATGGGCAAGGGTGGCTTTGGCGGCAATCTGGCCATGATCGCCATGCCAATCATGGCGCTGAGCGGCCCGACCTTGCAGGCTGCCGCCATCATGTTTCCCATCCTGCTGGTGATGGACGCCATTTCCGTCTGGTCCTGGCGCAAGACCTGGAGCCGCCAGAATGTACTGTACATGCTGCCGGGCGCGGTGATTGGCACGGCCCTGGGCTATCTGACAGCAGCATACGTTTCCGATGCGGGCATACGGCTGGTGCTGGGGCTGATGTCTCTGGCCTTCTGTCTCCAGACATGGCTGTCGCGAGGCAGGGAATTGCCGCCGCGACAGCCGGATATCGCGCGCGGAACGGTCTGGAGCGCCATCGCCGGGTTCACGAGCTTCATCAGCCATGTCGGCGGTCCGCCGCTGTCGATCTATCTTCTGCCGCAAAAGCTGCCGAAAGAGGTGCTCGCAGGAACGTTCGTGATCTATTTCGCGCTCGTCAACCTGATGAAGATCACGCCTCTGGCAGCACTGGGCGTGTTCACGGCGCAGAATCTCTCGACATCGCTGGTGCTTGTGCCTCTGGCCGCCGTGGGAACCGTGTTCGGTATATGGCTGGTGCGCCGCATGCCGACGGAGCTTTTCTACCGCGTCATTTATGCGCTGCTGTTTCTGGTGGCGCTGAAGCTGACCTATGACGGCGTGACCGGCCTGATGGCCTGATCCCGCATCAGTAGTCGGCACCGGTGAAGTAAAGCCCCCAGGCTGGGGCCTGCGCACCGGACCGCTGGGTATCCAGCGCCTCCAGTGCCGCCTGCAAGTCATCCGCACTCCACTGGCCCTTGCCGCACATCACAAGCGATCCCACCATGCGGCGGACCTGATTGTGCAGGAATGACCGCGCTGATGTGCGGATTTCGATGATCTCGCCCATGCGGCTGACATCCAGTTGCTCCAGTGTCTTCATGGGACTTTTGGCCTGACAAGCCGATGCGCGAAAGGTCGTGAAATCATGATGACCGATGAGCCGTTGCGCCGCTTGATGCATCGCCTGGGCGTCCAGCGGTGACGGCACGTGCCACGCCCGACGGAACTCTATAGGAGAGGGCTGGCGGCGGTTGATAATGCGGTACAGGTAATGCCTGCGCTTTGCACTGAGCCTTGCGTTGAAGCCCTCGGCGGCCTTTTCAGCGGCGATGATGCTGATGCGTTCCCCGGCCTGCGCCAGAATGCCGTTCAGACCGTCGCGCAGGCTGTCGGTGCGCCAGTCCTTGGTGAGGTCCGCATGGGCCACCTGCGCCAGAGCATGCACGCCTGAATCGGTTCGGCCCGCGACCATCAGGCGGATATCCTCACCGGATATCACCGCGATGGCCTTTTCCAGCGCATTCTGGACGCCGCCGCCGGTGCGCTGCGACTGCCAGCCCAGATAGGGCGTGCCGTCATATTCGATGGTGAGCTTGAAGCGGGGCAAGGCGGAAACCGTTGTGGAACACGCCTCTCCCCTAGTGGAAAGATGTCAGAACGTCACCACCGCCATTTGGGTCCGCCGCGCTTGGCCCAGCCCCGCTTGCGCCCACGGCCCCAGCCGAAGGGCGTCCCACGACCGCCGCGTCCGCGACCCCGGCCACCGCCACCGCGGGCTTCGGCATCGCTAGCGGTCGCCAGCACGACGGCGGAACCCGCGAGGGCTGCAAAGATCATGGCGAATGCCTTGCGGCGGGAAGGCACAGGCTCGTCTACGTGGTCCACGGATCTGATCCTTGTGAATAAAAACAACTTCAGCCGGAAACAAAAGTTCCATGCAGCCGGTATTTTTCTGCCCGGCGCGGGCTCAGGCATAGGCGCGGCGCTTGGCCCAGTTTTTCCGCTGCCCGGATTTCGGCCTGCGCAGCGGCCTGCCGGTCGAGAGCGCAAGCGGAGCACCGATGAACCCGGTCACGAGGGGTGCGGCGTAGACCAGCAGGCGGCCATTGGCGTCGAAGGCTGAGGCTTTCGCACCCTGGAGCATGGACAGCGGCATTTCGTTGTCTCCCTGCCGGGGCATGTCCCGGCTGATGAAGGAGAAACTACGCCGGTCACCCTGTACGGCGGCTGACGGCAACCTTACATTTCGGTCATCTTCGTTCATGCCTGAACGATGCCGGAGATACCCCGCCCGTGCCAGTGAAACCGATTGTTAACCTTGCCGGCCAGAAAGCGCCCAGCCTTGCGGATTTCGAGGCTCTGGCGGCTGATGCCTTTGACCGGCTGCCCGAAGCTTTCCGCACGCTCTGTACAGGCGTTGTCATCAAGATCGAGGATTTTCCCGATGACGAGACGATGCACGAGATGGAATGCGAGACGCCCTTCGATCTCCTCGGCCTGTTTCGTGGCGTCGGCATTGCACAGGACGGAGGTTCAGGGCGAACCGGGCAATTCCCGAACATGATCTGGCTCTACCGCCGCCCGATGCTCGATTACTGGGCGGAGCATGACGAGACGCTGGGACATCTGGTGACCCATGTGCTGG
>CAXTUM010000297.1:0-4438 GCA_964247205.1 uncultured Beijerinckiaceae bacterium | reverse complement strand
AGCTATCAGGGGAAAACCGAGCCGCGAAGCTGCTGCCGCGAAAAGGTTCACACCGCCTATCATGGTCAGCAGCAATCCAGCCAGTCCGGGAAGAATGTGCCTCCCCTCATAGAAATCAAACACGACCGGGGGTTTTGCCACGACAAGATAGGGATAGACACCGAAAGCGAATATAGCGAAGCCGACCAGAATCTGGATGACCGCTTTGCGAACCGTCGGCAGATCTTCGCGCCATGGCAGAAGACACGCGAGGAATGCACCAGCAGCCATGAAGGCCGCGAGAAGCTGCACAGGGACTGCACCAATCGCCAGAATGAAATAGCGCAAGAGATTGCCGACGAACACACGGGGGATTACCAGGATCTCGCGCAGGACCCTTTCGGGTTTGATGCTATTATAGTCGGAGTAAATCCTCTGCTGGCTGGCAAGGACGGTAGACAAAGCGAGACTGACCAGCTTGATGATGACGTAAAAGAGAACGGGCAGCGCAATGAATATCCAGTCGCGCCTGAGATGGATGGCGAGCGCTGACGGAAAGATTTTTGCAATCATCGCCTTGCGCGCGTTCAAGCCCCGAAGCGTTAGAAATCCGAGCTCCATGTCAGCGCATATCCGGGCATCTGCCGAACCGGGCTGGGCGTCTGCAGAGAATTTCCCGGCCGTCTGTACCAGCAGGCCGCCAAAGAAGGCGCAGGGAACCACGAGATACGTCAGCAACATCGAGTTGAGATGGAACGAGAAGAAAAAGAACGGTAGCGAGAGCAGCCGGGCGACCCTGTTCATCGGCGCAGTCGCCAGGATTGCGCATCCGACCCAGAACGACGCGATATAGACGTTGTACATTGCAACGCTCGTCACAAAGCGAACGATACCGACATGGGCCGAGCAGAGCAGCGCCACCAGCAACACAGCCTCTACAAGGCCGATAAAGCGCCTGCGCCACATCGTGTACGCCATGGCAGCAGCGCCGACCGCCCACGCAACCAGCGAGACCACGCGCAACAACAGGACAGGGTCCTTGCTCGCATAGATCGCGTTGCTCAGATAACCGGCCCACCAGATACCGAGTTCCTTGCCGATGCGGATATTCTCGGCAGGCTCCTGATGGATCCAGACCCAGTCATCCCAGTACAGACCTGGATTGGCCACAATGACGGCTGTTCCGGCCAGCATGGCGAAAAGGATGATCGGTGCGGCACGAACGAATCCACGCCAGTCCATCAACTGCAATTTGTCACCAGACACTCCAGCCCCCATCGACCACTATGTTCTGACCAGTGATATAGCTGGACATATCGCTCGCCAGAAACACGACGGCACCCTTGAAATCGTCCTCCCTCGCCATCCGCCGGAGCGGCGTCCGGGCCTCGTACTTTTCCGAGAAAGACTTTGGCTGTCCCCGCGCGACACCTCCTGGCGAGATCGCATTGACGCGCAATTCCGGTCCGAGTGTCGTGGCGAGCCACCGGGTGAGCTGGATGAGTCCTCCCTTGCTCGCGGCATAGGCGGCAGGATTCGCCATGGCCGTACCGGCATACAAGCTCCAGTCCGGTCCCAGGAGGCCGTAGATCGATGCGATATTGATGACACTGCCCACCCCCCTGTCCCGCAGCATCGGCAACGCCGACTGCGTCAGTTCAAAGACCGATGTCAGGTTGACCTCCAGCGCCGCGCGCCATGCTGCCGAGCCCTGGCGTTCGAAGGGCTCAGCCCAACCCTCGAGATCGCTTGTCCCGACGAACGCCGCGTTGTTGACGAGGATGTCAAGGCCGCCGAGATCCCGGGCGACCTGACCGGGCAAGGCCCGAACTGCAGATTCGTCAACGAGTTCTGCAACATATATCTTCGGCTTCTGACCAGTCGCACTCTCGATCCTGTCCGCAACCGTTTCCATGCGTGCGCCATCACGATCCGTGAGTGCGACCACAGCCCCGGCCTCGGCGAGCGCAAGAGCGAGCGCCTGTCCAAGATGTCCGCCTCCGCCGGTGACAAGAGCTACGCGTCCGGTCAGGCTGACCATATCGGTAAGCGCCCGACCGACGCCGATCTCAAGTGGCATCATATCCCCTCAAATTTCAGTAATTAGCGCCGCACCTATCGCGATGATGGTCATGGATGTCAATCGACAGAGATATCTGCCGATATCCCGTGAGAGGGCCCTACAGCAATGACCGTATCATAGATACCGATCACCACGCTTTCTGGCGCGCACGGCCTTGCACGGCGTACCGTACGCAATCACACCGTCAGGCAGGTTGCCAACAACAACAGAGCCTATTCCGACGACCGTGTCTGCGCCGATGGATTTTCCGTGGCCGATGCGCGCACCCAGACCGATGAAGCTCGCATCGCCAATCCGGACGCCTCCGCCCAAGGCCGCTGCTGGGCCGAATGAGGCATAGTCGCCGATCAGGCAGTCGTGTTCGATCACGCAACCCGTGTAGACCACGACATGCCGGCCAATCACCGCATTGGCCGAAATGATGGCGCCGGCGAGGATAATGACGCCTTCACCAACCTCAGCCGTGACCGAGATGTCTGCCGTGCGGTGAATGGCGTTCGTCCATTGCAAGTCAGGAACGGCCTCTCGATACCGCTTTACGACATCGATCCGCAAGGCGTTGTCGCCGATCGCGACGATCGCCGTCATGCCGGTCTTCCCCGTGAGGAAGACCTCCTCCGGGACAACGGCGCCATCAAACCACTGCGCCGTTTCGGCATCCTTGGCCACGACACCGGCAACCACGCGGCCAGATGACCGCAATGCCTCGGCCGCGCCGCGCGCCAGTCCCCCTGCACCTATGATCCAGCAGGCTGGCCCGGTCATCGGCAGAAGCTCCCGCTCGACGGGCATTCTGAATAAAGTCTTGACAAGAGATATTATTCCTAATAATCGTCCATCAATTGGACCATGAAGAGCGGATGACACGATGCAGACGACCTTAAACATTGGCCTGCCCCTCCTTGCAAGTGGACAGGCCCAGAAGCACGTCACGCTGAATGACGCCTTGCTGCTGCTGGATGCCGTGGCGCAGCTGTCGGTTGTCTCATCCGCGACAACCGCACCCCCCCCTGCCCCGCCTGAAGGCAGTTGCTATATCGTCCCCCCTTCGGCAAGCGGCGTCTGGGCTGGCCAGACCGGCAGGATCGCCCTCTTCGACGCTGGCGGCTGGACCTTCATCACACCCCGGGACGGCTGGCAGGCCTGGGTTCAGGACATTGCTGCGCTCCGGTTCAGGACTGGTGGCGACTGGCTGCCGCTCTCCAGTGACGCTGCCGCTTTCAAGACCATCGGCGTCAACGCAACCGCCAGCACCGACAATCGTCTGACTGTCTCAAGCCCTGGCACTTTGCTGAATCATTCCGGCCAGGATCACCGGCTGGGCATCAACAAGGCAGGCGCGGCAGCAACCGCGAGCGTGCTGTTCCAGTCAGGGTTCACCGCAACGGCGGAAATTGGCAGCGTCGGCTCGAACAACCTTCACGTGCGCACCTTGTCCGGGACAGAAGGCTGGCGCGACCGCCTCTTCGTGAATGCCGAAACCGGATATGTCGGAATTGGAACGACATCTCCCGTCCTTGGCCCGGTCCAGGGCAGCGTGCTGCATCTTCATGCCGCAGGCGGAGTCAACGACTGGTCGGCAACGCGCTATACCGTCGGGCCATCCGCAGGCGCCAGCGATGGCCTGCTTGTCGGCAATCTGGGCGGCACGGCCTACTTCTGGCACTATCAGGCGGGATCGATCCTGTTTGGCACGGCCTCGGCGACGCGCATGGCCATCACCGGCACGGGTCAGGTCGGGATCGGCACGGCCGCACCAACCAGCCGCCTGCATGTTGACGGCCCCGTCAGGGTCGGATCAAGCACCGTCAGCGCTCTTCCGAATGCCGCGGCCACAGGGGCAGGAGCGATCATCTTCGTCTCGAATGAAACCGGCGGGCCGACGCTCGCCTTCAGTGACGGAACCGCCTGGCGCAGGGTTCAGGACAGGGTTGTCGTCACCTGAAGTCCAGCAACAACCTTGGCCACAAACCAGGCCTTTTCCTGAGGGGCACCCCCGTTTCCCCAAGCCTGCTTCCGCTGCGTTAACATTTCATCAAGGCTACGAAACCTGACCTGCTTGCCCCGTTTGCCGGTTGATTAATTTTGTGTTACTTTACTGATATATAGCGTCCGGATGCACGTGGGCCGTCAATTGCTGGCGGCAGTTCATCCGGCCCGGACGCCGCCTTTGGCCTGTTGCGGGGACCCTGCAGCAAGCACCGGCTCGGCGTTGTCCGCGTGTCTTGTCTGCCCTCTCCCGCCCGATAGCAAGAAACGGCGCGCCCTGTGCCGTCTGGAATGCGGGCTTGACGCGAAAACCCGTCAAACGCGCCCAAGACCTGCGAGGGCCCCGGTTTGATCGAGGAGCGGGCTCTCGTTTCATCGCATCTGGAA